>JACREQ010000010.1 GCA_016218155.1 Bacteroidia bacterium | reverse complement strand
TGAAAAACTTCTTCGTAAAGTGTTAAATACTGGAATTTCAGAAGCTGTTGACCTTATTTGGCCTAAAGCTGACAATATTGAATACTGTTATAATGTTTTTGCTTTCCCAGAATTTGGGCGAGATGGAAAGGTTGTTAGTGTGATGACAATTTCTCGTGATATAACAAAGATCAAACAAGCAGAAAAGGAGAATTTGAACAATCTGAAATTCTTTGAATCCATGGATAGAGTAAATTTGGCTATTCAAGGAACTAATGATCTTGAAAAAATGATGAGTAATGTTCTCGAAACAGTATATTCTATTTTTAATTGTGATCGGGTATGGTTGTTATACCCATGTGATCCTGATTCATCAACATATTGTGTCCCGATGGAAGTTTCCAATCCAGAATATCCTGGCGCAAAGATTTTAAACATTGAAATACCTATGTCACCGGAGGAAGCTCAGAATATGAGGGAAGCATTAGCATCTGTTATGCCGGTTACATACTTAAATAGTCAAGAAAAACCTATACCAACAGACAAAAAATTTAACATTCAGTCTCAGATGTTTATTCCGATATACTCTAAACACGGGAAACCATGGGTATTTGGAATGCACCAATGCTCATATCCAAGAGAATGGACAGTAGAAGAGAAAAATCTGTTTCAGGAAATAGGTAAACGATTGAGTGATTCACTATCTAGTTTGCTCATATTAAAAGATCTTCGTGAAAGCGAAAAAAAATTCCATGACTTATTTGATAATGCAGGAGATGCAATATTAATTACAGACACTAATACTGGAGTAATTATTGATGCCAACAAAGAAGCTGAGATATTACTTGGAAGACCAAAGAATGAAATTATCGGTATAAATCGTTCGGAGGTTCAGCCAACTGATAAGCCAGAGAAATATGAGAAACTATTTAGAAAGCATGTTGAAGCGGGAAAAATAAAGAACGTAGAATCAGGGGTAGTTACTAAAGATGGAAAACTTATTCCGGTTCGTATAAGTGCAGTGGTTGTTGAATTAAAAGGAAAAAAAGTAATTCAAGGTTTTTATAGAGATATAACAGAGAGTAAGAAAGCAGAAACAGATTTATTAAAAGCTAAAGAAAAAGCCGAAGAAAGTGATCGGTTAAAATCAGCTTTTCTTGCAAATATGAGCCATGAAATACGAACTCCGATGAATGGTATCTTAGGTTTTGCAGGACTGTTAAAAGGACATAATCTTACAGGTGAAAAGCAGCAAGAATATATAGATATCATAGAGCAAAGCGGACAGCGTATGTTAAATATTATTAGTGATATTATTTATATTTCTAAAATTGAATCAGGACAAATAGAAGTTCATGTTTCAGAAACAGAAGTTAATACTCAAATGGAGTATTTGTATAATTTCTTGAAACCTGAAGTAGAGCAAAAAGGAATCCGTTTCTCAATAATAAATGACTTGTCTTTAAAGAATGAAATAATTTTTACTGATAAAGAAAAGCTTAGTGTAATTATGGTTAATCTGATTAAAAATGCCATAAAATTTACTAATCAAGGTTTTATTGAGTTTGGATATAAGAAAACTGAGAATTATTTGGAATTCTTTGTAAGAGACTCTGGTGTAGGCATTCGTTCAGATCAACAGGAAATTATTTTTGAGAGGTTCAGGCAGGGAAGTGAATCTCTTTCTAGAAATTATGAAGGCGCAGGACTGGGATTATCAATTTCTAAGGCATTTGTTAAAATACTTGGAGGGAAAATATGGGTAAACAGCGAATTTGGAAAAGGTTCTGTTTTTTATTTTACCATTCCAAGTAATACTGAACTCAAAATTTAAATAGTCGCAAATACTTTTAAAACAATGTGTAAAATGTAATAAACATTGAATTAAGTGAAATAATAAAACTTGAAACATATTTGTTTTTTTATAAATTTGTAAATCTTAAACTGTAAAAACGTTGAAATCATTAGTCATTTACGACTCAAATTTTGGTAATACTAAAATAATTGCAGAAGTTATTTCAAAGGGATTTGGTGAAAATGCAATTTGTATTTCGGTTAATGAATTTTCACCAAAATATTTAGAAGGCGTTAAATTGATTATTGTCGGTAGTCCTATTATTGGATGGCAACCTACCGAGAGAATGATGGCATTTCTTAATTATTTTAACCCTAACGAATTAAAAGAAATAAAAGCTGCAACTTTTGATACCAGAGTGAAATTATTTATCCATGGTGATGCTGCTAAAAAGATTGCATTAAAATTAAAAGAGCTGGGCGCAGAAATGATCGCAGAACCACAACCGTTCTACGTAAAAGGTAAAGAAGGACCATTGTTTGATGGTGAAGTAGAAAAGGCTACAGACTGGGTGAAAACTTTAATTGATAAGTGCAATAATTGATATTGTAACAATGAAGAAAGCAAAGAAGTATTACATTATTTTAGGAATTATACAAGTTGTTATTGCTATTTGTTTTATAGTAGTAGGGATAGTGATAGAAGTAAATACGAGTATCTTTTTAACAAATAAATTACATTTTATTTCAAATTTCTCATACCCATTCTTTTTTATTCCGGATCATTTTATACTAGCATTTCATGGAATTGGGAATCTTATTGGTGCATTTTTTTCATTTATGAGATTCAATTTTACTGGTAAATTAGGTGTTTTTTTAGGAACATTATTATTTCTTTGGATTATTATACAAATTATAATAATTGGGTTAATAAGTTTTATGCAGCCTCTTTTAATTGCAATTGGTTTTGTTGAAGCTATTCTCGGTTATACAATTTATAAGAAGTTAAAAAAACAAAGTCAACATAATTATTACTATTAATAGTAATCAATTTTCAATCACTCTTATTTCAACCCTTCTGTTTAGCTGTTGTTCGTATTCTGTAGGATTAATAGGGTGTAACATGTTTTTACTCCCAAAACCTATAGTTTGCATTCTGTTTGGGTTAATTCCTTTTTTTACAAGATAGTTAAAAACTGCTTTTGCTCTTCTTTCTGATAAACTTTGGTCGTCATTCAGATAATCTCCTAATGGGTCGTTCACATGTCCCTCTATGCTTATTTTAAGATTATTATTTGATTTTAATATTCTTAAAAGTTTTTCTAATGATGGTTTTGCACTTGAAAGTAATTGATCAGAACCACCACTGAAATTCATATTGTTAATTTTATAACTTTTTCCTTTAATTATTTTAAATAATTTACCAATAAAAGACAGTTGTTTCTTTTCAATAAGTTTTTTCGCATGAATTAATGTATCGGAGAAAAAATAATTAGATTTACTAACAAAAGAAAGAATATATTGTGGATCAGTAGATTTATATTCAACAGGAACAAGCATACTATACTCGCCTGTAATAGAATCAGATTTTACTTTAGCAAGAGTTTTACCTTCTTTATCTTCCCATAGTACAACAGCTTCAATAGGTTTGTTTGTAATTTGATCAACGGTTTTACCATTTATTTCATATTGTTTGAAATACCTAAACTGAATTTTATGTCCTTTTCCATTCTCATAAACATTATCTACAACTAAATAAATCCAATCACCGGGTTTTACTTTTATCGGCGAACTGTAATGTTTACCAGGTCCTGAATGAACATAATCAATGTCAGATGAAAATGACAATCCTGTTTTACCCAAATAAACAGAATCATTTCTTGAGATATTTGTTCTTATAGGTTTAATTTTCTTTGTTCTGATATCCTCACATGAATTGGAATCATTACAAAGAAATAACATGAAATCATAATCATCAGTTTTCTGTAATGGAATAATATCAAAAGCCAGTTCGGCATCTTCGGTATTTTTAAATTTATACCAAACAGTGTTATGTTCTTTCTCAATATAGTATAAACTGTTTTTAGAATTATTTGAGAATTCAAGTATATGACCATATCCACAAGGTGCATTAGTAGTACTAAACACACCAATACCTTTAATTCTCTTTGCATAAATACAATCGTTGGAATTGCTGATATCAACTTGATTCTTACTTTGAGAAAATAAATTTAAAACTGAGATCAATAAGAAGATGCTTGAAATTGCCCATCTATATTTATTCATGTAAATTAATATGTTACCAAAAGTAGGATTTGCTATTCTACTGAAATACTAAAATCAAAAAGTTTATCGTTTGAATAAATTGAAGGTGCTTGCCCTGCATAAATAAAACAATACTCACCCTTTTTTAAAGAAGTATTAAAAGTGACTTTATAAATACCTTCTTTAATTTCTTTGATTTCATATTGCACTTTATCTTTTTCAGGAATGCCTACACTATAACTATAATTACTTCCTCCACCAGTTTTAAAGAACCTGTGATCATTTTTAGCATAAAGCCAGACACAAACAAACTCATTGGGAGAAGTTGCTGTAGCAAAAAACCAATTTTCTCCATTCGTTTTTTCGTCTGTATTAAAATAAAAATAAAATTCAGGATTTGAAGTATCAATTTGAAAACGGCTATGCAGTCCTGACAAAGTGGAAGTGCTTCCTACTCCACCAAAACCACCGTAACTAAACCCTCCGGTTTTTGACCCGCTAACAACAGTTGCATTAATCTTTTTTAAAGGATTTGTAACATTTTTAGGGTTATAATAATAAATACCTGTTTTATGCATTTCATTCGGATTATTGCTATTTATTTCAATGGTGGCAGAAGTATTAGCATTGTCGCTAATTTTTATCATTTCATTTATTACTTCACCATTAACACCATTATTACTTAGGTCAATCAAAGCATTAGTACTTACATCAAAAGATGTAATACTCGTTTTAATTTTACTAATAATTGTAGCGGGGGGTAAACCAGTTTTAGTTAATGTAATTATTGTTTTATTATATAACGTATCATATTTGGGTTGAGTAAACGAATATTTACTTAATCCGATAATGAATAAAAGAATAAGAAAATTTCTCATAACACATTTTATTTTAATGATTAAAGACTTAAGATGAGTAAATAAAAGAATGCAGCTCCAAGACCAATCCAGCCGAGTATGATACCAAAAATTGCAAAACCTTTTCCTTTGATTTCGGTATGGCTTAACGACATTTGATGTTTCGCAATAAGGCTTAAAATAACTGCAGTTGCCGACAATATTATTGACACAACCGGAGTAACCTGTAGCAATAAAAGTCCTATTCCCAAAAGAGCCAGAAGAAAACCTAAAACAGCAAAAAGACCAATGGTTCTATCATCAATTGTTATGTTTTTTCTTTCTGTAGTATTTTTATTTTTTGTATTTACTTTCTTTTTTTGAAGGACTTGTTTTTCTTCAATTGCTTTTAATGATTTGTTGGTAATATTATCGAAAGTTGTATTAGAGGTTGATTTATCAATTGAAACAATGATGTTACTATTGTTATTGTCAGCTAATAATGTAGAGTCGTAATTCTGAACTTGTGAATACAAATTATTAACTTCAATTGCCTCGTTCTTTATGGAAGAGTTTACATTATTAGTTAGATTTATTTTGTCTTTAGAGATTTGAGACTTTTTCCATTCAACATGGAATCCCGGCATGTATAATCTTTTTTCAGTTGTGCATGATGAAATAAAAATTCCAAATGCAACAAAGATTAAAATAAATTGCAATGTGTTTTTCATATGAGTTTTATTTAGAAGTTAAAGTATCTTTCTGTGTAAAATCTTTCTGCTTAATATTTATTGCTCCTTTTAAAAGTTTCTGTCCTACTTCTAAAGCAGATTTGTTTTCTGTATAAATTTTAGAGTTAGAATCAGAGTTGTTGCACCCTGTTACAATTAGTATTGATGACAATACAATGCCGAAAATTTTAATTATACTTCTCATAATATTTGTAATTAAAGGTTAATACTATTATTTGTTTTATGTAAATTTTCAATAAGATTCCCTTTCTTATATTACATTTCAGACATTAGAAATTTCTATAAAAAACTAAATTTCAGTTAAACAATTTTAAAGCAAATATAATCAAAAATGATTAGTAATCAAATATGATTAGTAATTTGATAAAGATTTTCCCTTGATTAGTGTTTTAATTATGGAAAAATCAGAATTTAATAAGAAAATAGGTCAATATCTTAAGAAAAAGAGGCTTCAAAAAAAGCTTACTCAAGCTGAATTAGCAAGTATTATAGGTAATGATTTTCAAAATATTTCAAGAATTGAACGTGGGGTACTTAGCCCAACACTATATTGGTTAAGTAAAGTTACCGATGCCCTCGAAATGAATCTAGGTGATTTTATAAAGAATGCCTTAAAGTGATTTTTTCTTTTATTTACTATTAGTTGTTTTGGTATTTTAATTAAAATACTTTTTTCTCATTATCTCTTCATTTCAGGTAACTATTTATTTGTCATTTCAAATGAAAATTGTTTATTGTGCCATATTCTTGAATTTTTAAACGCTTGAGAATATGCGCTTTTGAAAATAATTTAAAATTATTTTCAAAATAGATGGTTACTAATTGAATCTCGTTCGACTATAGGCTAAATTTTAATCATTAATTGGAATTATTTTCTGTTACAATTCAGAGTAATGGAAAATGATAAATTCATTATTTACGCATCAACACAATGGAAATAAATCACTTGAAAGACAAACAGGTACTTATTGCTGATGATGATTATGGTTGTTATAGATATCTAAAGGCTATACTTGAAAAAACAGGAGCAAATATTCATATGGCAAATAATGGATTAAATGCAGTAGATTTCATTAAATCTAACCCCAATGTTGATATTGTCTTTATGGATTTAAACATGCCAATTATGGGAGGTTATGAAGCTATTGAGCATATCCGACTAGTCAATAAGGAGATTCCAATAATTATACAAAGTTGTAATGAAAATATAACTTATAAAGAAAATCCGATTCAGCATAATATCGAATTTATACAAAAACCATTTAAGCCAAGTGATGTATATGCTGCCTTAGATAAAATATTACATGAATAGAGTTTCACATTAATGAACATAAACAATGGAAACTAGCCTATCAAACTCAATTTCTCTTTCTATAAATGAAAAGCAGTTAATGGTACTTTTATTTTCCTGTCCGCTTGGTGAAACAAGTGCCAATTGCATTTTGTTTCAAACTAGAAAAATTGTTAAATCTGATTATATAAAAGCCAATATATTATGAAAACTGAAGCTATCGGTTTTAAAACAAAAAATGGAGTAGAAATAGTTCAACCTTCTGAAATAATATTTTGTGTCGCAAAAGGATCATATACAAAAATTGTAACCTCAGAAAAACAATTTATTGTTGCAAAAAATTTGAGCCAGATAGAAAAAAAATGCTGTTTAAAGCAATTTTTTCGTTCCCATAAATCATATTTGGTAAACACAAAATTTATTCAAAGAATTCATGAAGATAAGGTAGAGCTTAGGAATTATCAGGAATATGCTTTAATCTCCCGTCGAAAATACAAAGAAATTTTTATTGCACTAAAATTAAGCAACATAACAATTATTTCATGACCGTTCGTAAAATAACTCGACCGTTAATAAAACAGCACAGAAATGCTATTGTTTTTAAATTCTTTTTAAAATACATTTCGCTCCATTAAAAAGAAATATTTCATTTGGTAAAATATTTAACAAAATAAATTTTTAAGTATGATAACAATAACATTAGACTTTTTAAAAAAGTTATCTGGCATAAAAAATATTCTTGCATGCACATTGTTATTTAGTGTAGCAAGCACTACTATACATGCCCAACAGCATAAGATTTCTTTAATTCCGACTCCTTATTTATGGCTGAAAGCAGATTCCATTAATTCAGAACAAAAGATTTGGCCGGATTTGAGTAGTCATAGTAACAATATAAATCTTTCCTCTTCACCGATTGATTGGAGTAAAATAAATTACCAGCCGTCAATTAAAATGGAAACAGTTGCTCCTTTTGAAATATCTTATCGTCCTAAATTAAAAGGTGCTATTTGTATGTTTGCCGTTTATAGAATTGACACCTCCCAAAACGGCTACAGCATTTGGTCTGTAAAATTCGATTCTACTAATTTTATTGAAATGAACTCCCATTTTTTAAGAGATTTATATAATAAAAGTTTATATAGCTACGGTAGCGAAAGTTCCCCGAAAATAAACTTTTTCACACAAAACTGGATGCATCTAAAAGCAGATGTTTCACCAAATCACTTACTTGTTTGCGGAGGAGATTCCATACTTTCTTTCAAGGGTGAGATAGCCGAAATAATATTCTATAACCGTGAACTTTCAGCTAAAGAACTGACCAATATATTCACCTACCTTGCCGTCAAATATGGAATAACTCTAAACGAAATAAATTACAAACGTTCCGACAATGTGATTTTATGGGATGTTCAAAAAGACAGAGAATTTTCTAACGACATAGCTGGCATTGGCAAAGACAGCCGGTTACAAATCAATCAAAAACAATCTGCCGGAAACGGAGGAGAATCCCTCCTTAAAATATCCTCAGGTATTTCATTTGGTAACTGGAACAAAGAAAATACTCATACCATAAACGAAGGTGATTTCTTAATATGGGGTGACAACGGAAGAAACTTTCTTAGTTTTCCCAAAGATACCTCAATAACCGATTTGTCCAATTCTGCTTATTTAACAGACCTCAGTGAGCGTCAGTGGTTAATAAAAAGAACGGGTAATACAGTCGATCAGATTAAAACTTTAATAATGCTGTCGGCTCCGACTCTGGCACGTGACACCCTTATCCGGGTCAATCTTATAATCAGCCCGACCACAAATTTTAATTTTCCTGCCGATAGTTGTCTTGTTATTCCGGCTGATAGTACTGACAGTATTGGAAATTTATATTTTCACAATATTTATTGGGATACGGACAGTTCCGGAAGCGATGCTTTTACATTTCAAGCGGCTTCAATTCAACATAATGCAGAAAAAATGGCTAACAATACGGCGTACACAGACAGTTTGAATAATTACGATAATAACAGTAACAAAGACTCTAATAATGGTAACATCTCCTTTATTCATGTTTTTCCAAATCCGTCAAACGGATTATTTATAACACAGATACAACTGAAAGAGCCTGGAGATGTTTTTCTCTTTGTTTTGGATGAATCCGGACGAATCGCATACCAAAAAAAGCTTTGTGGCAATCAATGCTATATAGAAAATTTTCAGTTACATGAAGCAGGAACTTATATTCTGAATATAGAAAGTAAAGAGAAAAAACAAAATATAAAATTAGTAGTAAAGTAATTTCTAAAGATTAAAATTATGAAAGCTAATATATTTTTCGCTTCGATATTAATTGTGTTTTTTGCAGCACAATTTAACCTCCCCATAAATAATAACAGGAGCTCACATTATTCTAAAGCTTGTTATAGTAAAGAAGAATTTCCTGAAAATAGTAATGATTGCAGTCCATTTTTAAATTCTTTCTCAAAAGAAGAACCATTACAAAAGTCAGAATTTGCCGAGTACGTTCGGAATAACAATGATATTATTCTACCTGCAGATAATGGGGTTTTAATTATAGGAAGACTTACCGGAGAAACAGATAATGAATCTTTCCCATCGAACAATGAAGCTGTATTTATTATCAACGACCGTGTACCATCACAACAACAGGCTTATCTTGAATATGATTTATTCGGACTTGAAGATTTTACCTGTGTCAACAGGAGCATTAACGACCTGATTTCCCAAGGTGGGAAAATTATCCGGTTTAGAAATGAATGGTCGCATCAGGTTGAAAAAATAGATGTTTCTGATTTGCAGAAAGGAACCAATATTATTCGTTTTCATACCCCTGAAGATACCAGATTTCAATATAAAATCAAAAATGTCAGTATTCGTTTTGCAGAACCTTTATCCAAGAAAAGAGAAATTGTTATTAATTTACCCTCCAATCCGGCTCATTATGGACAATACGCCTATATCAATGGATTTGTTTTTTCGGGTGATACTACTTCTTATACTCTTCTAGCCAATGGAAAAACCGTTTCTGTTTTTGACTCTCATTTTGAAGACATTGTAACTTTAGCAGATACAAATAATCCTACTGTAGAACTGACAGTGTTCTTTAATGATGGAAAGACGTGCTCCACAACCATTGTTTACAATGAGGATAAAAAATACCATTATTTATCTAACAATACCTGGGTTGTACCATTTTATAAGACTTCCGTTTTCCCTAAAAAAAATAACTATGTGAATTTTAAAGGAATTTCCATTATCACTGAGGAAAATGCCGTTAAAAATAAAAAAGAAATCTCCATTATTGGGTTAAGGAATGAAGATATGCCCCAAATGGGTGCCGGCATGGTAAATGTTACAGCCGAATACAAGGGGTATCGCTGTTTACCTCACGAAACAAAATTCGAAACCTCGGTTGATGTTCATTTGTCTTATGATAGTTTGTTATTACCCCGAAACTATACCACTGAAGATATCAGGACATTTCATTATAACAAAAGCAAAAGAAGCTGGGAAATGATTGAATACGTAGGGATAGATAAAGACAAGAAACAGATTATTTCAAAAGCATACCAATTTGATGATTTTATCAATGCAGTATTGAAAACTCCGGATTTGCCTCAAACATCAGGCTATACTCCAACTACCATGAAAAATATGGCGTATGCAGACCCGGTAGCTCATGTGAATATTATAGCACCACCAAAAGCGAATAATATGGGAACGGCTAATTTATCTTACCAGATAAACATACCTGCCGGAAGACAGGGCTTACAACCACAACTTTCAGTTGTATACAACAGCGAAAAAAATACAGGTATTCCAGGAAACGGATGGGATATTCCATTTACCAACATATCGGTTGAAACACGCTGGGGAGTGCCAAGCTACGACAATACAAAAGAAACAGAAGAATACTTGCTTAACGGAGAACAATTAGTTGAACTGCAGATTGAAGGTGGAGATACTAACAGACTCCCTTTAGTTCATACGACTGCATTC
Organism: Bacteroidia bacterium; assembly: GCA_016218155.1. Taxonomy (NCBI): domain Bacteria; kingdom Pseudomonadati; phylum Bacteroidota; class Bacteroidia; species Bacteroidia bacterium. The sequence continues at coordinate 2,694 of JACREQ010000010.1, read as the reverse complement.
AGAAATAGAAATACGTCAGATGTAACTTATTATGCATACAGGGTTGAAGGAGCTTTTTCACGTATTATCCGACATGGCACAAATCCTACAAATTATTGGTGGGAAGTGGTTGATAAAAATGGTACTACATATATATACAGCTACAATTGTATTTCAAAATGGCATTTGGCAGAAGTCAGGGACTTATATGGTAATAATATCAATTATGAATATGCATCAAATTGCAACTTAAACCCTGATAAAATATATTACACAGGTCATGACTCAATTAAGGGTATTTATTCGGTGGAGTTTTTACACGGTGATTTATCAGCTGATATAAGAACTTCAGCAAGATCTGGCTTTCTTGAAAATGAAAACGCACCTATAGAACAAGTTCTTATCAAATGCAAAAACGAATTTATCAAAGGTTATTTTTTCAAATATAAAACCGGTGCATATAATAAAAAATTGTTGTGTGCCATTGTTGATTATACAGATTCAAGCACTGTAGAGTCGATTCGCGAAAAAGACTGTGATCAATTGCAAACCGATTACATACACGGTACCCAAACACATATTTTTCAGTACTATGAAGATGAAGGATTGGACTTTCAGACAAGTCCAACCACTATTTTTGCTGAGGCAGAAAGCGATGAAAAAGCATTCGGTTTATTTACAGATCCCAACCATCAGACTATCGGACGAAGTAAAAGTTTAACATTAGGTGCAGGTGGTTCAATATGTCTGGGGTTTGGCAAGGAAATATTTTCCAAAAAAAACAGCGTGGGAGCCAATATTAATTTTTCGTATTCACCGCTTACTGAAAAAGTCCAGTTATTAGATATAAACGGGGATGGACTTTTAGATAAAGTGGTAAAACATAACAGTGATTACAAGCTTTACCCTGGATATTTAAACGGTAGTAATGAATTGTATTTTAATAGTTCATCAAGTACAATATCCGGCTTATCTAAATTGAGTCGAAGTTCCAATATTACATGGGGGTTAGGATTAGAAGCACAATGGAATTTTTTAGGTGCATTACATGGCTCTTTAAGTTTGAGTAAATCATGGAATAAGCAAACCAGCGACAGGTATTTTGTTGATATTAACGGTGATGGATTTGTTGATTTTATTAAACAGGGCAGTATTTACAATAATGTAAACGGTACATTTAGTGTTGTTGATGATAATGGCATTATAAAATCTCCCGATGATTCCTGTTACTTTACTACTTATACCGGGACTATTGACAGTTCGTTTTATTCACAAGAAAGTGAAAGTACGTTTAGTTTCCGTCGTGACCCTGTTAAGTTCTGGATTGCACCTACAACAACTGATGTGCTCATTAAAAGCTATATAAAAAGAATTAATCCCTCAAATAGTAATAAGCGCATAATTTATAATATTCAGGTAGGAAACAGTATTATATTAACAGATTCTATCGAACCAAATGATACGATTATCCATTTCGATAGTATTTGTCCTATTTCGGTTAGCGCTGGCACTCCTGTTTTTTTTCATATGCATTCAACCAACCCTATAGGAAGCGATGAAATAGCATGGGTACCTTCAGTTTATATAGTTAAGTCATGTCAACCGTCAACTGTACAGTATGATGCTGATGAAAATACGGTTAATAGATACAATTACTCCAAAGACGCACTATTGAGCGACCAGCAATATTTTATGGCACCATTAAAGGGGCACATTATTCTTAATGGTCATATTTCAAGTCCGGCTCAAAGCGATACACTTACGTTTATAATTAAACATAATCAAAGTCTTTTAACTGACACTATTTTCCCCGATAATCAATCATTTAATCATAATTTTAATTATGACCTTTCTGTAAATGAAAACGATTCCGTTTTGTTCAAGCTGAATAGCAATACAAATGTAAACTGGACGGATATTGATTTTCAAGCAAAAGTTCAATACTATCAGGCTGACAGTTTTCCTGCATTAGATACGTCTAATGCTTATTTATCCGTTGAGCCATATTATCCTTCTTTACAGATGTCAGCTTTTCCAAGAGCCGCAGTAATATCTACACCACATTATTTTACTGCTGATACTTTTTCATTTTCACCAAATATTACTTTTACCAACAATAATAGTGTAAACGGACAGGTTGTAGTTACGGCTAAATCAAAAAGAAAATTATTGTGCAAGAAAAATCTAACTCTTATTAACGGAATCATTCAAAACCCACCTATAATAAACCTTAACCTAAATTCAGGTGATACTATATGCTTTGATTTTTTTACTACAAATATTAATATAGGGGAAAAAGTGGTTTCAGCAAATGTAACCGCTTTAGATACAAACCTAAGTTATCCTTCCGGGTTTTATTATCTTTTTCCGGATAGTCTCAAAAAGTTTGGTAATTTGTACCGTCAGTGGGGACAATTTTCCTTTTACGATACACTAAATCCTTTATTTATTGATCAATCTAAATGTTTTAATGCTTTCCCCGATTCTGCTGCACTCAATAATATTCCTGTGGGATCAATTGACACCACCTCCACATATGACGATGTAAACGATATTTTCAGTTCACTTGGAGTTCATGATGTAAACTCAATATATTTTATGCCATTGATGGTAAATAATAAAGAAAAAAGATGGGATGACTTAATGAAAAGTGTTTGCATCAGCCCACTGACAATAATTAATCAGGATGGATTCCAGTACATTTATAACAATATT
>JACREQ010000009.1 GCA_016218155.1 Bacteroidia bacterium | reverse complement strand
TTCACTTATAAATACATTGTTAGGAATGGCTGTAAATGCAGAAACCAGACGACCTGTATTATCAACTATAACAGGCGGTTTATCTGGTCCAGCCATTAAACCAATTGCTTTAAGAATGGTTTGGCAGGTTTATAAAGCTATAAAAATTCCAATTATTGGGTTAGGTGGAATAATGAATGCAACAGATGCTATTGAATTCTTTTTAGCAGGTGCTACTGCAATTCAAATTGGTACAGCTAATTTTATTGATCCTCAGGTTACTGTAAAAGTTATTGATGGAATTAATGAGTATTTAGACCACCATAACATTAAATCAGTAAAAGAACTTACTGGAGCATTGCAAATTGTTAAATAATACTTTAAAAATAAAATTAATCTATCTAGCTAATTATTAATATCTTAATTAAATGAAGAATATTAAATCAATACTCATTTATTTGTCACTGTTAATTATTATTTTAATTATTGTATCTAGTTGTTCTAAAAAAGATAATCCAACTACAGCAGAGCAAATAACATATAGTGTTGTTGGTGAATGGGTTATTGACACAATGGAAAGCAATATAACTCAAATGTTAAACGATGGCACAACTGCAAAAGTTAAATTAAAAGTTAATGGAGATAGTATAATACAATTGGTAGATTCAATTAATACATCTCATGATACATCTATTACCACATTAGGTGTTATGAAAGAAAATTACTACCGGTTTAATAATGACAGTAAAATGGAATATTTATTCCATTATGAATTATCAAAAACATGGCAAAAATTAAATCTAGTTACTAATATTACCACATATGATAAAGTAATATACACATATAATGAAAGAGCAGCAGGGACTTGGCTATTTATAAATAATTCAGAAAAATTATCCTTAGTTTTTGAGCGAAATTATATTACAAAAACAACAGTTAATATGCATTGGCAGGTTGATCAAAATGGAGTTACACTTCCTGGGAATACATTTAGCACAAATGTTAGTTCTGAAGAAAGAACTTATTCAAATGGTGAATTTGCTCAATTCTGGGTACTTAAAGATAATTTGATTAATAAAATTGTGATAGAACGAAATATTGATCATTTGGTTCAATCTTCAACTATTGTTAATGGAAGTTCAATAGGAAGTTCTTTTTCTGAAGAAGGAATTGAAACAATTTCATTAAAACCAAGATTGTAAAATTTGGATTATAGTGCCATAAACCTTGTGATTACTGATTTTTCTTAACTTTCTATTGTTAATAAGTTAACAAATTGACTTATTAACAGGAATGTTTTAACATATATTTCAGATAATCAGTTAATAGCTGCACGTTATTAACAATTAATATCTGCTAACATGTAGAAAACCAGTTATATAATTTCATCTTTTTAGCTTCCTTTGCGTATTAATAAATAAGCACATAACAATAAAGCCAAAAAGCCATGAAAACAAATGTGGATATAGCATTAAAGAGGTTTTCGAAAACAAGCTTTTTCATTATAGTTATAATATTTTTTTCTTTCTCATTTAAAAGTTTTTGCCAGAAATCGCTTGTGTTTAAACAAAATATACCAATAGAATCAGGAAAAAAGAAAAAGGCTCTGAAGGATGTTACAGAATGGGCATCAACACAAAATCTTTTTAAATTAAAAACTGCTAATACTGTTGATACTATTGTAGGTGAAGGTTATTTTGATTTTGTAAACCCAGTTAAGTACGAAAGTTCTCCTACTTATTCAAGAATGTATATTTCACAAACAAATGGCAGAATAGATTATAAAGTATATATTGTTGTTAAAGACAATGAAATGGATTTTATAGTTAGTAATTTTAAACATATACCTGCTTCAAAAGGTGAGAAAATTGAATTTGGAGTTTTGTCTTCATTAAATGAAGCACCAAACTTTCTTAAAACTGATTATGATGCTGCATGGTGCGATAAGGTATGGGAAAGTATGAAGAAAATGGCTGAAGAAAATGCTCAAAGATTTTTTGATCAGATTCCTGCCAGCCTTGTTACCTCACGATAAGTATGTTATTTCATTTCAGTTTGTAAATAAATCTTTATTAATTTAGTGCATTAATTTTACCTAAAGTTATATAGGTAATTTATTGATTAATCGCTTTTATATTTGAGATATGAAAAAATTGATGCATTTAATTTTTCCTTTATGTTTGTTTTTAATTCCAATTGGTGCATTTGCCGAAGTAAATTCAATTCCTGTAATTGGTGGAATAAGATTAGAGTTTGTTTTATTTGCTTTAACTTTAGTAGGAGTAGCATTATTTCATAAGCAAACTTTTTGGGTTGCAATTACAGGCTTGCTTTCAATTTTAGCATTCAAATTTATTTTTGACTCTGAATTTAATTTTATTCACCATCTAATAGGTGAAAACTCAATGGTAAGCCAGCTTACTAATAAAGAATTTAGACAAGGAGAGTGGACAACAATTGTTAATTTATTGGGACTATTGTTAGGATTTGCATTATTAGCAAAAATATTTGAAGAATCTGGTGTTCCAGATATTATTCCTAAATATTTACCAATTGGTTGGAAAGGCGGTTTTGTGCTATTAGTACTTGTGTTTATTTTATCTTCTTTTCTTGATAACATTGCAGCAGCAATGATTGGAGGTACAATTGCATTGGTTGTTTTTAAAAATAAAGTACATATTGGATATATAGCAGCAATTGTTGCTGCCAGTAATGCCGGTGGGTCAGGCAGTGTAGTTGGCGATACAACAACTACAATGATGTGGATTGATGGAGTAAGTCCATTTAATGTTCTTCACGCTTATATTGCTGCAGGGGTTGCACTTTTAATTATAGCATGGTTTGCTTCACATCAGCAGGATAAATTTCATAAAATAAGTGCTAATGCAAAGCTTGGCGCAAAAATAGACTGGGGTAAATTATTAATTGTTTTATTAATATTAGTTGGTGCAATAATTTCTAACTTCTTTTATGATATGCCTGCACTTGGTGTTTGGATTGCCATACTGATAGGGTCTTTTATTAGAAAAATGCCTTGGAGAGAAATTTCTGGAGCCATTAAAGGAACTATATTTTTATTATGTTTAGTAACTGCAGCTTCATTAATGCCAGTAAACGATTTACCTTCTGCATCCTGGTTGACAGCTTTTATTTTAGGTTTTGTTTCTGCAGTATTTGATAACATTCCACTTACAAAGCTTTGCCTTGAACAAGGATGTTATGATTGGGGAATGTTGGCTTATTCTGTAGGCTTTGGTGGTTCAATGATTTGGTTTGGATCGTCAGCAGGTGTTGCTATTACAAATAAATTTACAGAAGCCAGAAATGTTTTTAAATGGGTTACAAATGGTTGGTATGTTATTGTAGCATATGTTGTGGGATTTTTTGTATTATACTTAACAATGGGCTGGAATCCTGCAGATAATAAAAAGGTAAAGATTAACAGGGATTGTAATTGCATTGATAAAAAAGAAATAACACCAAAACCGGTTTATAACGAAAATGCAAATTTTACAATATCAGATTAGAAGAATTTTATTTATAATTCAATTTGTTAATATTTATTGAGGACAAAGTTGATTGGCTTTTGTAATAGCTTCCTTGCAACCCATCTCTTTAGCTTTTTTAAGGTCAACACAGGCATCTGAAGTTTTTTTCATTTCATATAATATTGCACCGCGGTAATAATATGAATAGGCGTTTTTAGTAATCTTTACAGCTTTATTTAAATCGTCCAAAGCTTCATCAAATTTTTGTTTGTCGTAATAATAAATGCCTCGTTTTAAATATGCATCGCCGCTTTCGGGGTTTAATTCAATTGCTTTTGAAAAATCTTTTATTGCAAGTGGGTCTTTTGTTTTGCCTTGTTTTGCATATGCTTCACCTCTGTTATAGTATGCTTCAAAATTAGTCTTATCTAAAGTTGTTGCTTTTGTAAAATCTTTAACTGCATTTGCATATTGTCCCAATTCATTAAAAAGTAATCCCCTGTTAATATAGATTTCTGTTTTTTTTGTTTTATAAATATTAATTATGGTTGAGTAATCAGCTAATGCTTTGTCATTCATTTTTATATTATAAAATGCAGTAGCTCTTTTAGTATATATATCTTCATTTTGAATTTTTAAATCAATAGCTTTTGTTAGGTCAGGAATTGCTTCTTTATTTTTTTTCTGTTGTATATAACACTGTGCTCTATTGTAGTATGCCATCCCATTATTTGGGTTCATTATAATTGCAGAGGAATAATCTTTTATTGCTTCATCGTATTTGTTATTTGTTAAAAATATATTTCCTCTTTGAAAATAACAATCTTCATTTTTTGTTTTTAGTTCAATGGCTTTAGATAAATCGTTTAAAGCTAGCTCATTATTCTTTTCCTGAATATACAGATTGGCACGTTTTTCATAAGCTAAAGTATATGTTGGCTTTAGTTTTATAATCTGCTCGTAATCGGCAATTGCTTCTTTTCTTTTTCCTGTTTTTAAATAAATATCTGCTCTGTCGATAAATGCTTCGAAATAATCTTTTTTTGCTGTAATAGCTGATGTGAGATCTTTAACAGCAAGGTCTAATTTATTTTGTGCAACGTAACACACTGCTCTGTCATGAAAAGCAGGAGAGTAGTACTTATCTTTTTGTACGACGAATGAAAAATCTTTAATTGCATCATCGTATAGTTTTTTATTCATCTTTTTGACGCCACCATCATAAACATCGTTTATGGATTGTGAAAAAACCCCACTCCACAATAAAAATAAGTGGAGTAGGGTTAATAAAAATTTTAGTTTCATAAATTATTTTCCTGCCGGAATATTTTTCAGAATTTCTAATAACAAATCCCAGAATTTTTGTACTGTGGCAATTTGCAATCTTTCACTTGGACTATGTACTCCGCGTAAAGTAGGACCAAAGGAGATCATGTCAAGTTAAGGATATTTTTCTAAAAATTGTATAACATAAACTTCTTTTTATTTTGGTATCATTTTAAAAAAAGTTTCACCAAAAAAATGAAATTAGGAAAAACTAAAAAAGTTTTGAACAAATCTCGTCGGGCTCGATTTACTTTTTAAGAACTTGTGTTATCTTTTCAAGAAGAAGACCAAATTTAGCATAACCTGCTTTATCATTGAAATGACCAGCATCTGGAAGACGAATAAACTCAGCATTTAGATGTTTTGCTAGTTCAATGCCATTGCCAACACCA
>JACREQ010000008.1 GCA_016218155.1 Bacteroidia bacterium | reverse complement strand
TTTTCTAATAGAATCTACCAGCTTTTGCTTTTCATCTTCATTATTAAGTTGAATATTTTCTACTTTGTTTTTAATCTTTTCCTTCTCATCATCAGAAAGTGCTCTGTATTGTTCTGAAATATCAAAAGGTGTTGTAAGATAAAAACTGACTTCTTTAATATTTTCCAAAGGATAACCATATTCTCTGAGTTCTTTTACAATATGAAGCCAGATAAGTTCGATAAAATTAAATGTATAAGGGCCTCCTTTATTTCTTGAGCTGTCAGGAATAAGTCCTTTTGCATCCCAGTGATTCATAACTCGTGTAGAAATACCAATATCTTTTAAAGCGAATTTTTGCTGAAATCTAAGTTCCATCGTTTTTTCTATTCCTTCTATAAAAGAATCAGCACTCATTGAATTAAAAACAGTATCGAGAGAAAATTCCATTTGACTTTATTTTAAAGTTAGGATTATTACACCTTATAACGTACAAATATAATATATGTTTACACAAATGTAAAGTTTTTTGACAAATATTTATAAATTTTTAGTAAAATCCGGTGTTTTTTATGTACACTTTTGAATTTTTCCATGTGCAAAATGATAATTCCGGTCGTTTTTTGGTCGAAAATATAAAAATACCATGTGAAAAATGAATTTCATATTGTACACTTTAGTTTTTTCTGGGCGTTTTTTGGTGAAAAACTAATAAATCAGTATGCAAAATAAAATTTTTGAAGTAAACTTAATTTTTTTCTAATAATTGTTTGAATAAAAAATTGAAATCAATTGCTATGTTTTTTTTATTTTTTCAATTTCTGAATAAAAATCAATATTTTTAAAATCTTTATAAGAAGGGTTGAGTTTTGACTCATTATGATTATCGAAATCCCCATATTTAGCAATAAATTTGTTCCAAACTTACAAATAGAACATTTAAAATAATGGGAATACTTGCTTTTTGGGTTAAAGAAATAACTAATTTTAAACTTTAATACACTAAATATTTTGTGAAGCGTTTTGCCATTATTACCGGTATCTTATCAGGTCTTCTTTTTGGAGTAACAACTCCATTTAGTAATCTTAAAAGAAGACATGAATAAAAGTATTTCTATGCACTTCAGAATCTCACTCGAAAACTTTTCAAGCATTGAGCAGATAAGTATTTTGCCGATTTACGCAATACAACATCTAAATAATTAACGGCGCAACAAATTTCAAAATAAGGATTTTGTCGAATCTGTTTTGTCAGGTTATTACGAGTATTTACCTGACATATTAATCTCTAAAAAGATTTATATTAATCTGAATGACATTCACTTATGATATGGGTATAAATTTTCACCTATATGGTATTTTCGGTATAGGTGAACATCGTAAATAATAATGTTTTTTTAATGTAATCGAAAAAGCTAAAGAAAGTTGCAAAACCACTGGTGAAGCTATTTCTGATCATTTTGTTGACATCACCAAAATGGTTACTAAGCCTAAAGGTGCGACAAAGGAAGAACATGATATGAATTCATATCCTCACACCTAACTAAATACAAATCTCTTATTCCATAAACCTTCTAACTAAAAAAGTTATTTTTAGTTAAAAATTCATTTCTTATGCTATACACCTACTTTTTATCTATTTATTTCAAACTTTATTACATAACTTTGTTCCACTTTTAGTTGAAAAATGAGACTTAAAATATTTACTATATTTTTACTTTGCATTGCCAACACAATATTGTTGTCTCATACTATTATTCCACATCACCACCATCAATCTCAAATATTTCTTGTTGGCCCACATAGTTTAGCAAAGAATACGGAACATTCCCATAAAACACATGGACACGAACATGATGGGAATAATGAAAGCCATCATTGTATTTTAAAACAGGTTATTGTAATTCCACCTAATCAATTGCGTCAAACTTTTGATGCTAACAATCTCGATTCTAATTTCGATTTTACAAATCTTTTTGTAGCTGTTCTTTATAAGAATCCTGTTGTAAAAACTGAACTCCTAAACTTATATAAAGCCAGAGAACACTCAGAGTTTTCTTCGCATTATATTAATTACGTGAACTTAAGTACAGGTTTACGTGCTCCTCCTATTGGCTAAATATTTTTTTTAACGCAATTGGCAACAGTTACTCTATTGCTTAAATTATCTGCGTAATTTTTCAATATTTTTTAATATTTAAATTATTTTCAATGAAAATTAAAATTTTTCTCATTGCAGTATTTGCTATAGGGTTAGCAAGTTGCAATCAAAATGATAAAGCGATTCAAGATAGTCATGGAGGCGAAAGTGTAAAACTGAAAATCACAGCATACAGCAACGAATTTGAACTTTTTGCAGAAGCAGATCCTTTTGTTGTAGGAGATAGTTGTAATGTATTGTCTCATTTTTCAAATCTTCCTTCATTTAAAGCTTTAGACAGTGGAAGTGTAACAATCAGGTTGATTATTGGATCAAATGAAACAACTGAGTCTCTTGATAAACCAACACGAAAAGGTATATTTAGTTTTAATTTAAGACCTAAAACAGCTGGTTCAGGTAAAATTATTTTTGATATAAAAACTGTAAAAGGTAACTATCAGGTTGTAGCAGATAATATCAATGTTTATTCTGATAAAAATTCAGCAGATGAAGCTGCAAAAAAGCTTCAACCTTCAAAAACAAATACCATCGTATTTACAAAAGAACAATCCTGGAAAATTAAATTCGAAACAGCTGATCCTTTGTATGAACCATTCGGACAAGTAATAAAAACTACAGCTCAAGTAAAGTCTGCTCAGGGAGATTTAACAATTGTTGCTGCTCAAACATCGGGTATGATTTTGTTTTCAGGTGACAATATTCTGGAAGGAATTAATGTATCAGCAGGGCAATCATTATTTATGATTACAGGAAGCGGATTAGCTGATAATAATTCAACTGTACGATATGCAGAAGCACAGAATAATTTCAATAAGGCAAAAGAAAATTATGAAAGACAAAAGGCTCTGGCAGCTGATAAAATAGTTTCTGAAAAGGATTTGTTAGCATCAAAAACAGAATACGAAAATGCAAAAGTGACTTTTGAAACTTTCAGTAAAAATTTCTCTGTTAGCGGACAATCTGTGTCGTGCCCTATAACTGGATATTTAAAACAGCTCTTTGTTAGCAACGGTCAATTTGTTGAAGCAGGTCAGCCTTTAATTTCTGTAACAAAGAATAAAACATTATTGCTTCAAGCAGATGTTCAACAAAAATATGCACCTATTCTTGGTTCAATTTCTTCAGCAAATATTCGAACTATATATGATAATAAATCTTATACTCTCGAAGAATTGAATGGAAAAATATTATCATACGGAAAAAGCACAAATGATGATAATTACTTAATTCCGGTAAGTCTTCAAATTGATAATATCGGTAGTTTTCTTTCTGGTGGTTTTGTTGAATTATACCTAAAAACGTTGTCAAGTGCTAAAACAATTACTGTTCCTTCAACTGCCATTCTTGAAGAACAGGGAGTATATTCTGTTTTAGTACAGGTAAATCCTGAATTATTCGAGAGAAAGGAAGTTTCTATTGGTGTTACAGATGGTATTAGAACTGAAATTACTAGTGGAATTAATAAAACTGACCGTGTTGTAAAAATAGGTGCAATTCAGGTAAAACTTGCTCAGGCAACAAATGCGTTAGACCCGCACTCTGGTCATAACCATTAAAAACAAAAGTCATGTTAGATAAAATTATAAAATTTTCAATAAACAACAAGTTTTTCATCTTGTTGTGCGCAGTGGTTCTGATTGTATTCGGACTACGCACTGCCAAAAACATGGATGTGGATGTATTTCCAGACCTTACTGCTCCAACAGTAGTTGTTATGACAGATGCTCATGGCATGGCTGCTGAAGAAGTAGAGCGATTGGTTACTTTTCCGTTAGAAACTGCTGTGAATGGTGCTACAGATGTACGCAGAGTTCGTTCAGCTTCTTCACAAGGTTTTTCATTTGTATGGGTAGAATTCGATTGGGGAACAGATATTTTTAAAGCCCGCCAGATTGTAAGTGAAAAATTAATAACTGTGTCAGCACAAATGCCATTAGGGGTTGGTCAGCCAACGCTTGCTCCTCAATCAAGTGTTATGGGAGAAATGTTTTTTATAGGTATTCAGGCTGACAGTACTACATTAATGGATTTAAGGACAATTGCTGATTGGAATGTAAAGCCATTACTTCTTGCAACCACCGGAGTTTCACAAGTTACAATAATTGGTGGTGATTACAAACAATATCAGGTATTAGCAAATCCTCAAAAAATGAAATACTATGGTGTTTCAATGAGCGAACTTGCAAGTATTTGCGAAGGAATCAGCCAAAACTCATCAGGTGGAGTAATAAGGCAATATGGAAATGAATATGTTGTACGTGGAATGGCAAGATCTTCTGATCTTGAGGAATTGTCCAAATCGGTAATAAAGATAAATAATAATAAACCTGTAAGATTAAGTGATATTTCTGAAGTGAAAATTGGTAGCGCAGTAAAAATGGGATATGCTTCTGAAAACGGGAAACCTGCAATTATTATTTCTATTTCAAAACAACCTAATACAAATACACTTGAATTAACAGAGCGCATTGAAGCAAATCTTGCAGTCCTTCAAAAAACATTACCGCCTGATGTGAAATTAGATACAAAGATATTCCGACAGGCTGATTTTATAGAGACTTCTGTAAACAATGTTCAGAATGCTTTGATTGAAGGAGCAATATTTGTAATTATTATTCTGTTTCTGTTTTTAGGAAGCTTCAGGACAACAATTATTTCATTGCTTGCAATACCGCTTTCTTTACTGGGAGCTATTCTTGTTATGAAATTATTTGGACTAAACATAAATACAATGAGTCTGGGAGGTATGGCAATAGCCATTGGAGTTCTTGTTGATGATGCCATAATTTATGTAGAAAATGTATATAAACGACTGCGACAAAATCATGCAAAACCTGCTGAAGAAAAAATATCTAATATTAATGTTGTATTTGATGCATTAAAGGAAATTCAAGCCTCAATTTTGAATGCAACATTTATAATTATTGTGGCTTTTCTTCCTTTGTTTTTTCTTTCTGGAATGGAAGGAAGAATGTTGATACCACTTGGTGTTTTATTTATTGTTGCATTGTTTGTTTCTCTTATTGTTGCGATGACACTCACTCCGCTATTGTGTAATATGTTATTGACAAATGAAAAATACCTGAATAAAAACAAAAAAGAAAAGTGGTTGGTGCGAAAATTATCAGGCTATTATGAAAAATCACTTACCTGGTCTCTGAATCACAAACGTGTAGTTTTATTTTCATCGTTAGGACTTTTTGTTGCTTCAATAATTGCTTTTTCAACTATGGGAAGAAGTTTTCTTCCTGAGTTTAATGAAGGTTCTTTAACCTTGTCGGCTATCTGTAAGCCTGGAACTTCATTAGAAGAGAGCAATATTCTTGGAAATCTTATTGAAACAGAACTGTTATCAATACCAGAAGTTGTAAGTACTGCAAGAAGAACAGGTAGAGGAGAATTAGATGAACATTCCCAAAAAGTTAATAGTGCAGAAATAGATGTTAATTTTAAATTAAAAGATCGAAGTAGAGATGAGTTTATGGCCGATGTCCGTAAAAAACTATCTGGTGTACCTGGCATTGCTGCTACTGTTGGTCAACCTCTAGGACACAGAATAGATCACATGTTATCGGGTACAAGAGCGAATATTGCAATTAAAATTTTTGGAAATGACTTGAATAAGCTTTTCGCATTAGGTAATGAGGTTAAAAGCTCGGTTGCTGGAATTGAAGGTTTAGTAGATGTAAATGTAGATCAGCAAATAGATGTTCCTCAGATACAAATAAAAGCAAATAGGGAAATGCTGGCTCAATACGGAATTACTATTGAGCGTTTCAACGAATTTATTGATATTTCATTTGGTGGGGAAAAACTTGCGGACATTTATGAGGGACAGCGAAGGTTTGATCTTGTATTACGTCTAGATAAAAATTATACAGAAACTATAGAGGGTATTAAATCAGCATTAATTGATACATATGATGGTAAAAAAATCCCATTAGAAGAAGTTGCTGATATAGTTTCTGTAACTGGCCCAAGTTCCATCAGCAGGGAAAATGTTCAACGAAAAATTGTTGTTTCAGCAAACGTTTCAGGAAGGGATATAAGCAGTGTAGTAAAAGACATCAAAAAAGCTGTTGATAATAAAGTAAAGGTGCCAGAAGGGTATGGGATTGTATACGGTGGACAATTTGAAAGTGAAGAAAAAGCTTCCCAAACACTTCTGTATACTTCAATAATTGCAATTTTTATTATTTTCTTATTGCTTTATCAGGAGTTCAAAAATTTCAAGTTAGCGGGTATTATATTGTTAAATCTTCCACTTGCATTAATTGGTGGTGTTTTCTCAATTTATTTTACTTCAGGCATATTAAGTATTCCTGCAATTATTGGATTTATTACACTTTTTGGTATTGCAACGCGAAATGGAATTCTGCTGATTTCAAATTATCAGAATTTACATAAGAAAGGTACTTCTTTATATGAAACCGTAACAAAAGGTTCAATAGACAGATTAAACCCAATTTTAATGACTGCACTTACTGCGGCTCTTGCACTTATTCCATTAGCTTTGAAAGGTGATCTTTCGGGTAATGAAATTCAAAGTCCGATGGCAAAAGTTATTTTGGGTGGATTGCTTACTTCTACTTTATTAAATATGTATATTATACCAATTGTTTATAGTATTCTCAGAAATCGTGGAATTTTAAAAAATGAAAAGGTATGATAATTAGATTTATTATTAAAGTATTGGTAACTTCTGTGTTAATTGTTGCAATTTCAGAAGTAAGCAAACGAAATTCAGTAATGGCAGCTATTTACGCATCTTTACCATTGACTACTTTATTGGCTATGGTTTGGCTGTATCTGGACACAAACAATTCCCAGAAAGTTGCTTCTCTTTCTTGGAATGTCCTTATTGCAGTCATTCCTAGCTTTATTTTTTTAATAGCATTTCCCTTGTTCATCAAGTTTGGTTTAAATTTCTGGGTATCGTTAACGATATCGGCAGCTATTACAGCCATTGCTTATTGGGGTTATGTTGTAGTATTAAAATATTATGGTATTAATTTTTAACATAGAATAAAAATGAACAAATACATAAAAATATGTTCTGTTCTTTTCTTTTTGCCGATTTCTCTTTTAGCACAAAACAGTATTGAAAGTATTTTGCCGCAAATAGAAAAGAACAACTCAACTCTTTTAGCATTGCAAAAAAGTGTTGAAGCCAATAGTTTTGGCAATAGAACAGGCATTTACCTTAAAAATCCTGAATTTGAATTCAACTATTTATTTGGTAATCCTTCAGCTATTGGCAACCGTACTGATTTTAGCATAAGACAGTCGTTTGATTTTCCAACGGCATATTGTTACAAAAGCAAAATTGCAAACATGAAGAATCAGCAACTGGAGCTTGAATATCAGAAACAATTAAAAACAGTACTTCTTCAAGCTCGAAGTCTATGTATAGATATTATCAATGCAAATGCTTTGAAAAAAGAATACGACAGACGATTGAAACATGCTCAGAGTATTTCCGATTCTTATAAAGCAAGGTTTAATAACGGAGATGTAAATGTTATTGAATATAACAAAACACAATTAAACTTATTAAATGCTCAGAAAGAATCCGAAACAAATGATCTGAAACTTAAAGGATACACTTCAGAGCTTACTTCTTTAAACGGTGGAACCGCAATAGCAGTTGAAGATACCGTTTTTGTAGTAAAAGAAATCCCAGTTGATTTTGAGCAGTGGTATATTGAAGCTGAAAAAAGCAGTCCGGTTTTATCTTGGCTGAAACAAGAAATTGAAATAAGTCAGAAACAACAAAAACTTAATATGGCAATGAGTTTACCAAAATTATCTACAGGCTATATGAGTGAGAAAGTTGTAGGGCAACAATTCCAGGGTTTAAGTGTAGGCATATCAATTCCGTTATGGGAAAACAAAAACACTGTTAAATTCGCTAAAGCAAATATTCTTGCTATTCAGGCATTGGAGACTGATTATAAAATTAATTTTTACAATAAACTTAAAATTTTACATGGTAAGGCAATAAGTCTACGAAAAACAGTTGATGCGTATCGTTTAACTTTGATGTCGGCAAATAATGCTGAATTGCTTAAAACAGCATTTGATAAAGGCGAAATTTCATTAATTGACTATATGATGGAACTTGCTTTCTATTATTCGAGTATAAATAGCATGTTTGAAACTGAAAAAGAATTACAAAAAGTTATTTCTGAGCTAACTATTTACCAATAATTCATAGGAGTTTATTTGTTTAAAGCTGCCACTATCCTATTTCGATGGTGGCAGTTTTTTTAATCTTGTGACAAATCTGCAAAGACCGCGATTATCTTTTGGGGAACTCTAAATTATATCTTCCTCATATTTTGATGCTTTAATTGATATTTTAATAAAGATTTACTTTGTTTTATTACAAATTCTTTAAAGTAGGTGGCGTTCTGATTGTGTTATATTTGTTTGCCATAAAATGTTTGTTTATTCAAAAATACGTTAATTTGTTACAGATGTTTTAATTTCCGTTTCTTATGTCAGAATTTTCAAATATTTTCACTTTACTACAAGAATTGAAATAAAAAACCTGATTTTACCTCCAAGTTCTGGCAGGGCGAAAGTGTGCTTGATAATTCTTGAAAATTTGTGAATGAAAATGATGAAAAATGAAAGTGTTTGAAAGAAAATGAACAAGGTTGAGCGAAAACTTATAAATTTGTACTATGAATAAACTTAATCAAAGGAATATCAAGCCAACTGCAATGCGTGAGTTGGTTTTAAAAGTATTGATGGAACAAAAGGTTGCCATTAGTTTAGCTGATTTAGAACAAAAATTTGATAAAGTAGATAAAGTTACTTTATATAGGACTTTAAAAACTTTTGAAGAAAATAAGCTTATACATAGCATTGATGATGGCACTGGCTCCGTTAAGTATGCTATGTGCAATGAAACCTGTGAATGTAATCCAAATGATTTACATATTCATTTTTTATGCTCAAAATGCAAGCAAACCTATTGCATGACCGAAATTCCAGTTCCTCCTGTAAATCTGCCGGTTCTCTTTACACTTGATAGTATTAACATGGTAGTAAAAGGTGTATGTGCTAATTGCCATAAATAACTTTGCAACTCAATTGCAATAAAAAACATATATCTTTGTAGTGAAATTAGCTGAAAATAAGTTGAAATTCTTAACAATCATATTAAGTATTTATATAGTGGGTCTTACACTAATTCCTTGTGTTGATAATCACAGGTCAAATGATATTCAGTTAACACATTTATGTAAACAAACTAACGATTCACATTCTTCTGATGTTGACCTTTGTTCTCCTTTCTGTACATGCAGTTGTTGTGGATCAAGTATTTCTTTTGTATATCAGATATTTTTTAAACCTATCTCGGTTAAACCTTCCGCATTAGAATATTTTTTCAGAGTTCCATTTCTCTCTGAATTTTCTCTTTCTTTCTGGCAACCGCCAAAAATATAATTTTTATAACTACTGATTAGATTAACTTCGTTATTAAATTCTACACGTTGTTAATCATCTTTATGTTTTCTTTATTGAAACATAACATATTCACGTAGTATTTAAATTATCAAATAAAATTGAAAACAAAAAAGAAGAAGAAAAAAAAGAAAAAAATCGATTCAAAGTATATTGTTAAGTGGTTCCTCATTTATTTAGTATGCTTAATCCTGATTTTCGGCATTATTACAAGAATTTATCACTATTTCACCGTACATGTAAAATAAATAAATTATGATAGAAAAAATCATTAAATTTTCGATAAATAACAAATTAGTAATAGGGTTATTTTTATTAGCCTTAATTGCTTGGGGTATATATTCTCTAAAGAAATTACCCATTGATGCAGTTCCTGATATTACAAATAATCAGGTGCATATTATTTCAATTGCTCCAACATTGGCTGCTAATGAAGTAGAACAGTTTATTACAGCTCCAATTGAAATATCGGTAGCGAATATACCTAATAAAGTAGAGCTTCGATCTATTTCCCGATTAGGTTTGTCTGTTGTTACAGTAGTGTTTGAAGATAATGTAGATATGTATTGGGCAAGACAGCAAATTTCTGAACGCTTAAAAGAAGCCGAAGAGCTAATTCCTGCCGGAGTTACTAAACCACAATTGGCTCCAATATCTACAGGATTGAGTGAAATATACCAGTATGTATTGAGAGTTAAACCCGGATATGAGAAAAAATATGATGCCATGAAACTGCGTACTATTCAGGATTGGATAGTACGACGTGAAATGCTTGGAACTGATGGTGTAGCAGATGTAAACAGCTATGGGGGGTTTCTACAGCAATATGAAGTCTCTGTAAACCCTGAGCAATTAAAAGCGATGGGAATTACACTCACTGATATTTTTAATTCTCTGGAAAAAAACAATCAGAATACCGGTAGTGCATACATTGATAAGAAACCTCAAGCTTATTTTATCAGAGGCATCGGACTTGTTACATCTATTGAAGATATTGAAAATATTGTTGTTAAATCTACCAATCAAGATTTACCAATTTTAATAAAAGATGTGGCAAAAGTTCAGTTTGGCAATGCCCCAAGATACGGAGCATTTATAGTTGATACAATTGGTGAAGCAGTTGGCGGAGTAGTTATGATGCTTAAAGGCAAAAATGCTTCTGAAGTTATTGATGGTGTGAAAGAGCGAATAAAGCTGATTCAAAAATCATTACCCGAAGGAGTCGAAATAGAAGCATTCTATGACAGGACAGAATTGGTTGACCGTGCTGTTGGAACTGTTTCAAAAAATCTTATAGAAGGTGGTTTAATAGTTATTTTCATCTTAGTTCTGCTACTTGGAAATTTTAGAGCCGGGCTTATTGTTGCATCAGTTATTCCTTTATCTATGCTTTTTGCTATTTCATTAATGAATTTGTTTGGTGTCTCAGGAAACTTAATGAGTTTGGGAGCAATTGATTTCGGGTTGATTGTCGATGGGGCTGTTATTATTGTCGAAAGCGTGGTACATCGAATATCACAAAGTTCAACGCACCATGTCGGAGTTAAAAAGCTATCACGACAGCAAATGGATGGAGAAGTTTTAAGTTCTGCCAAAAGAATGATGAACTCTGCTACATTCGGTCAAATTATTATATTAATAGTTTACTTGCCAATTCTTGCATTAGTAGGAATTGAGGGTAAAATGTTTAGACCAATGGCTCAAACAGTAAGCTTCGCAATTCTTGGCGCACTTATTTTATCATTGACCTATGTTCCGGTTGCATCAGCATTATTTTTAAGCAGGAAAACAGAACATAAAACTACATTTTCTGATAAAATAATGAAGGCACTTCACAAAGCTTTTGATCCATTATTAAATTTTTCATTAAAGCACAAAATATCAGTTATTATAATTTCCGTCTCATTATTCATCGGAAGCATTTTTCTTTTTAATTCACTAGGAGGAGAATTTATTCCTCAACTCGAAGAAGGAGATTTGGCAGCAGGTGTTATGACTTTACAAGGTGGTTCTTTATCTAATACTATTGAAACAGTTGAGAAAGCTAATAAAATTTTAATGTCAAAATTTCCTGAAGTAGAACATGTAGTATGTAAAATCGGAACAGGCGAAATTCCTACTGACCCTACCCCGATGGAAACAGGAGATTATATAATGGTCATGAAAGATAAAAAAGATTGGACAAGTGCCTCCTCAAGGGAAGAAATGATGGAAAAGATGCAGGAAGAATTATCTGTATTGAAAGGAGTAGTATTTACACTTCAACAACCCATTCAGATGAGATTTAATGAATTAATGACTGGATCAAAGCAGGATGTTGCAGTGAAAATATTTGGAGATAATTTAGATACACTTGCAACTAATGCTGATGAAATAGAAAAACTAATTCGTGATGTGCCAGGTGTTGAAGATATAAATGTAGAAAAAGTAACTGGCTCTGGGCAGGTTCAGGTAATATACGACAGAAAGAAGATTGCACAATATGGGTTAAACATAGAAGACATTAATTTGATTCTAAAAACTGCATTTGCTGGTAGCTCTGCCGGAGTGGTATATGATGAAGAAAAACGCTTCGATCTGGTAGTCCGTTTTAATAAAAATTTTAGAGATGACATTGAGTTTATTAGAAGTCTGTATGTTCCATTACCGAACGGTAATCAAATTACACTTGACCAACTTGCTTCTGTTGAAATTAAAACCGGTACTGCACAGGTTTCCCGTGAAAGTACCAAACGTCGTATTACAATCCAATTCAATGTACGTAACAGGGATGTTCAATCTATTATTGAAGAAATCCGTCCTATACTCGATAAAAAATTAAAACTTCCTCCGGGATATTATATTACTTATGGTGGTCAATTTGAAAACTTGGTTGCAGCAAATAAAAGGTTGTCAATTGCTGTACCTGTAGCCTTATTATTAATTTTCGTTCTTTTATTTTTTACTTTCAAATCATTAAAACAAACCTTACTTATTTATTCGGCTGTTCCACTATCTATGATAGGTGGTGTAATTGCTCTTTATATTCGTGATATGAATTTCAGTATCTCGGCTGGTGTTGGGTTTATCGCTTTGTTTGGGGTTGCTGTACTGAATGGAATTGTTTTAATTGCAGAATTTAATCGACTGGAAAGAGAAGAAAATATTTCTGACATTTATGAACGTGTTTTTAAGGGTATAAAATCACGTTTTCGCCCGGTATTGATGACAGCAGCTGTTGCTTCACTTGGATTTTTACCAATGGCATTATCATCTTCAGCCGGAGCAGAAGTTCAGAAACCTTTAGCAACCGTTGTTATTGGCGGATTAATTTCAGCTACACTTTTAACTTTAATTGTATTGCCGGTACTTTATATTTTGTTTTCTGGTAAAAAAAGAAAAAATGGAATTTCTCCTGTTGTAAAAACAATCCTAATGATTTTGTGTTTTTCAGGATTTAGTTCGTTGAATACTGTAAAGGCTCAGACTAATAATCCGAAGACATATACACTCGATCAGATTATTCAAACTGCATTGACTAACAATGGCTATATCAAATCGGCAGCTTTGCAAGTTGAATATCAGAAAAAACTTAAAAATGGAAGCTGGGAATACGAAAAAACCAGTTTTGACTATACAAATGGTCAAACCAATTCATATGTAAAAGATAATAGCTTTACGATTTCACAATCTTTCCCATCCGTTTTTCAAAATGTTGGTCGTTCAAAACTGGGAAATGCTTATGTTAAGAATGCAGAAAACGGTTTATTGCTATCGAAAACTGAAATCATAAGCAATGTAAAATCAGTTTACGTTCAGCAATTATATAATTACTCCCTGCTTAAATTACTTGTTTATCAGGATTCACTTTATTACAATTTCCTTAAAGCAGCTGAACTTAAAACTGCAAAAGGTGAAAGTCCGTTATTAGAAAAAGTAACAGCACAGACTCGTTCTATGGAGATTAAAACATTAATCAATCAGGTAAAAGCAGATATTCAGATCAGTCAACAGAAACTGAAAGTTCTTATTAATGAAAGAGAAAATATCAGTCTTTCTGACACGATGTTATTTAAAATCGATTTTGCGTTTATATCTGACAGTTCCGCTATTTTTAATAATCCAACTCTTGCTATAATAAAGCAACAAATTGAAATTAGCAGAAGAGAAACTCAGGTTGAAAGATTGAAATTAATGCCTGACCTATCTGTTGGTTATTTTAATCAGTCAAATAAAGATTTAAGTAGTGGGTATCGTTTTACTGGTGTACAGTTTGGAGTTGCTGTTCCTATATTATTCTTTTCTCAATCTGCAAAAATAAAGGCATCTAAGATTAACGAACAAATTGCACAGAATAATTATGAATATTATAATTCTGCGATACAGGGTGAATTTCAAACGCTTTTGCAGGAATATTTGAAACTCAAATCAAGCATAGAATATTATGAAACGAATGCAATTCCGCAATCTGATTTGATTATTAAACAATCAGGTAAAAGCTATGTAGCTGGTGATATTAATTATGTGGAATATGTACTTAATCTTGATAAAGCACTGGAAATAAAATCAAATTATTTGCTAACATTAAGTAAATATAATCAATCGATAATAGACATTGATAGAATGTTAGGAAAAACAAATTAAATATTAACAAAAGTAAAATAAACTAAAAATAATAATAAAATGAAAACAAAATTGTTTTTTATACTGTTTGCACTGGCCTTATTTACACTAAGTTGCAATAGCAAAAAAGAGGCAAATGAACATGAAGGTGAACATGAGGTGCTTCCACCTAATACAGTTGAGATGAATGATGCTCAAGGTAAATCATCCGGTATTGAGCTTGGTACAATTGAGCAAAAAGTATTAAGTACAGAAATTAAAGTGAATGGAATTGTAAGCGTTTCACCACAAAATCTGGTTTCAATATCTGCAATAATGGGAGGCTATATTAAAAATACTAGTCTGGTTCAAGGTAGCCCTGTTTCAAAAGGTCAGGTTGTTGCAGTTATTGAAAACCCTGAATTTATCGAACTGCAACAAAACTTTATTGAAAGTAAAAGCAAACTTGATTATGCCGAAACTGAATACAACAGGCAAAAGGATTTAAATAAAGAAAATGTAAGTTCTAACAAAACATACCAACTTGCTTTATCAGAGTACAAAAGCCTTCAATCAAAGGTATATGCACTCGATCAGAAATTAAAACTTATAGGTATTGATGGTAAGAAATTGCAGGTTGAAAATATCTCAAGTTCAATTTCTGTTGTATCACCTATAAATGGTTATGTTAAAACTGTTAATGTTAATATTGGCAAGTATGTTAATCCTACCGATGTTATAGTTGAAATTATTAATATGCAAAACTTAACATTAGAACTAACTGTATTTGAGAAAGATATTAATAAAATATCTATCGGCCAAAAAATCAGTTTCAATATTCCAAATCAGCCTGACAACAAACAAAATGCAACTGTTTATCAGGTAGGAAAATCAATTAATACAGATAAAACAATTAAGGTATATGCTACTGTTGAGAAAGAGAATAAAAACTTATTGCCCGGAATGTATGTAAACGCAATAATTGAAACTCAAAATGATTCTGTTACTGCTTTACCTGCTGATGCAGTACTTTCTTTCGAGGATAAACATTATATTTTCATCTTTTATGAAAGAAAAAAGGAAGGTGAAAAGTTTGTTACTTTATATGAAATGATCGAGGTAAATAAAGGTGTAACAGACAATGGTTACACAGAAGTAATTTTGCCAAAAGACTTCGATCTTCAAAAAAGTAAAATTGTTCTAAAAGGGGCTTATAATTTATTATCAGCAATGAAAAATGCTGGCGATATGGCTTGTTAAAATAAATTATTAATTTAAAATATATGTAATATGCAAAATATAAAAACAGCAACTAAATTAAACCTATTCATTTGTGTTTTATTTAATAGAGTAGCAAAGAAAATTATTTTAATGTTATTTCTAACATTTCCTTTTATTAATGGTTTTTCACAAACACGTTTATGCTCTGAATTTGAAGCAGACCAACGTGCAGAAATTGAAAATCCGGATGCATTAAATGCTAAAAGCGAACTCGAATTATTCACAAAACAATTTTCTCAAAATAATCAAAAATCTGAAGCAGTCTATGTCATCCCGGTAGTGTTCCATGTTTTACACTACTACGGAGCAGAAAATATTTCAAAAGTTCAGATTTTAGATGCGATAAGAATATTGAATGAAGATTATAAAAAGTTAAATGCCGACACAGCAAATATTGTCTCAGCATTTCTAGGTATAGCTGCAAATTCAAATATTGAATTTCGATTAGCTCAGATTGATCCCAATGGAAATTGTACTGATGGTATTGTTAGAACCGTAACAAGTGAAACATATAATGCGAATGATGATTCAAAGCTACTTTCGCCTTCATGGCCTAGAAATAAATATTTAAATGTTTGGACAGCTAACAATTTAGAGTCTGGTGCAGCAGGTTATTCTTATTATCCATCAAGTGTTTCTGGAGCTTGGGGTGTAAATAAAGATGGAGTGATAATATTGGCAACCTACGTTGGCAGTATAGGAACAGGTAATTATAATTACTCTAGGGCACTAACTCATGAAGTTGGGCATTATTTGAATCTTGCACATACTTGGGGAAATAGTAATGAGCCTGGACTTGCTTCTAATTGCGGAATTGATGATGGTGTTTCCGATACTCCCAATACTATAGGTCATACAAGTTGTAATTTAACAGCAAACACTTGCGGAGAATTAGACAACGTGCAGAATTATATGGATTACAGCTATTGTAGCAATATGTACACAGAAGGGCAAAAGACCAGAATGAGGGCAGCTTTAAACAGTTCGGTAAGTGGGCGAAATAATTTATGGTCAGCTTCTAATTTAATTGCTACTGGTACAAATGATGGTTATATTTCACAAATATGTATTCCTGAACCGGATTTTAAATATAACAAATCACTTAGTTGCGACAATATTACAGTTCAATTCACTGATTTAACATGGAATGTTGATACTGGATATTCTTTGCAATGGTCGTTCCCGGGAGGAACTCCAGCTGTTTCGAGTGATATAAGCCCAATTGTTTCTTATGCTTCAGCAGGAAATTATAGTGCTACCTTAACCGCATCAAATACCAGTGGAAGCAACCAAATAACAAAGACAGATATTATACAAGTGCTGAATTCTACTGTAGGTGAAAACGTCCCTTGGATAGAAAGTTTTGAGGATAGTTCATTTCCGAATTATTTAGATACTACCAAAAGTTGGCTGATAAGAGGTAATAGCACATCTAATTGGGTAAGAACAAATATTGGTTATGATGGCATGGCTTCATTAAAGGTTAATAATGCAAGTAATGTGGCTGGTCAAACCTCCGAATTATATTCACCAAATATTTTATTTGCAGGAAATAATCCTAGTAATTTCTTTACTTATTGGGTTGCTTATGCTCAAAAAACTGCAACAGATAATGATAAATTACAGATTTACATTTCTTATAATTGCGGTTCTACTTGGTTACTAAGACAAACAAAATCTGGTGCAACATTATCTACTAATGGTGGTGCATTGGTTAGTTCTTTTACTCCAAGCACAACAGAATGGAGAATGGAAAATATTTATATCCCTACTTCATTTATGAATAAAGCAAATATTAGAGTTAAATTTGTTGTAACATCAGGTAGTGGTAATGGAATTTTCATTGATAATATAAATTTAGATCAATTAACAAATGTTGAAAATTTACCACTTTCTGCAACAAATAATTTAAATCTATATCCAAATCCAATAAATAATGAGTCTGTTTTGGTAATTGATTTAAACGAAACTTCAGAAGTAGAAATATCTATTACTAATATGCTAGGTCAAAAGATTGCTAATTATAAGAAAACATTTTTTAGCGGTCCATGTGACTTACCAGTTAAAGACATTTTAAAATCTGATATTACAAGTGGAGTATATTTTCTTTCGGTTACAATTAACGGAAAGGCTGAAACATTAAAACTGATAAAGCAATGAAAGCCATAAAAGCTATAGTAAAACCATTTAAGGTTGATGATATTCTGACTAAATTACAGGAGGTAGGTTGTTCTAATATCACTGTTTCGTGGGCAGAAGGAACAGGAACCTTTTCGGATGACGAGCAAATAAACTCTACCAGTTTCCTACTCACAAATTTTAAAGTTGCAATAATTGAAATTGTTTGTAATGATTCTGAAGTTGAAAAAATTGTCAGTATTATTTCCATCAAAGGACGAACTGGAAATTCAGGTGATGGAATTATATATGTTACCGATGTCCTAAAAGCTTATCGGGTTAAAACAGGTACTAATATTTAGTATGGTATTTAGCCATTTGTTGTACAGGTTATTAAATCTGTACGACAAATGGATGTTTGATAAATAAGCAATTATGTTTGCAATTAAATGGTACAGTAAATGAAAAAGTATAAGTTAAAAAACTTAGATTGTGCTTCTTGTGCTTCAAAAATTGAACACAGCATTGCCAAACTTGACGATGTGAAATTTGTCAATGTGAATTTTGCAAATTCTACCATGATTATTGATACCGATAATATTGAAAAGGTTAAAGCACAAATTCAGAAAATTGAACCGGAAGTTGAAGTCGAAGAAAATGAGAAAATAATAGTTGCAAAAAGTGAAATTGCTGAAAATAAATGGACTATTATTAAGGCTGTTTCAGGTCTGTTTATTTTAATTGCAGGAATGTTATTCGAAAAAGAATTACATAATACCCCTTTTCAGCTTGCTGAATTTTTGGTATTTGGAGCTGGTTATCTAATTGTAGGTTGGAAAGTCATTTCAACAGCTGTAAAAAATATCTTTAGAGGAAAGTTTTTTGATGAGCAGTTTTTAATGACAATTGCTACAGTTGGAGCTTTTGCAATAGACCAAATGCCAGAAGCAATGGCAGTAATGCTTTTTTATGTTGTGGGTGAATTATTTCAGGATATATCAGTAAATCGTTCAAGGAAATCAATAAAAGCATTGCTTGAAATAAAACCAGATTACGCAAATTTGTTGTTAAATGATGAAGCAATAAAAGTTTCTCCTGAGAGCGTAAAAGTTGGAGATATAATTATTGTTAAACCAGGAGAAAAAATTCCCCTCGATGGTGAAGTTATTGAGGGGAATTCATTTGTTGATACTGCTGCGTTAACTGGCGAAAGTGTACAACGTAAGTTTAAAGAAAAGGACACTGTTTTATCTGGGATGATAAATCAAACAGGTGTGCTTACTATCAAAGTAACAAAATTATTCAGTGAATCGTCCGTATCCAAAATTCTGGAGCTGGTAGAAAACGCATCATCTAAAAAAGCTGAAACCGAGAAATTTATTACCACTTTTGCTAAATATTATACTCCAGTAGTGGTGGTTGGTGCTTTGTTAATAGCCATTATTCCACCTTTGTTATTTAGCGGGCAAACATTCAGCGATTGGATCTATCGTGCATTGGTTGTCTTGGTTATTTCTTGCCCCTGTGCATTGGTTATAAGTATTCCGTTAGGATATTTCGGCGGAATTGGCAGTGCTTCAAGAAAAGGCATACTTGTTAAAGGCTCGAACTTTCTTGATGCGTTAACTCAGGTAAAAACAGTAGTCTTCGACAAAACAGGTACACTTACAAAGGGAGAGTTTAAAGTTGTAAATATTGTTACATCGAACGATTTTCCCAAAGAACAAATATTAGAATATGCTGCATATGCTGAAACCAACTCAAATCACCCTGTTGCTACGTCAATTTCTGATGCGTATGGAAAAGACAGAGATATCAAAAGAATAAAACATGTTGAAGAAATTTCAGGGCATGGCATAAAAGCAGTAATTGACGAAAAAACCGTACTTGCCGGAAATGATAAGTTAATGCATAAAGAAAACATTGAACACCCGGTATGTAATATCGAAGGAACTGTTGTTCATATTGCCATTGATAAGGTTTATGCCGGATATATAATTATTTCGGATACATTGAAAGATGATGCCATTGAAGCAATAGAAAATTTAAGAACAAAGAATATCCAAACGGTAATGCTTACAGGTGATAACAAATTTGCAGCAGCAGCCATTGCCAAAAAATTAAACATCGACAAATACTTTTATGAATTGTTACCCGAAGATAAGGTAAAACACATAGAAACTTTGATAGAAGAATGCAAAGGAGGAAAAGTGGCTTTTGTGGGTGACGGTATAAATGATGCCCCTGTCATTGCCCGTGCGGATATCGGAATAGCAATGGGTGCTCTTGGCTCTGATGCTGCAATAGAGACCGCAGATGTTGTGCTGATGACCGATTCTCCTTCAAAAGTTGCAATAGCTATTAATGTCGCAAAAAGAACAAGAAATATTGTCTGGCAGAATATTCTTTTTGCTATGGGTGTAAAGGCAATATTTATAATACTTGGAATATTCGGTATAGCCACTATGTGGGAAGCTGTTTTTGGCGATATGGGAGTGGCTTTGATAGCTGTTTTTAATGCTATAAGGATATTGAAAAAATAATTTCTCTCAAAAAAGAAATAAAAATTAACGATAATGAAACAGATTACAATAAACTTAATTTTTATTCTCACGATGAACTTTGTTTTTGGACAAGAAATTGACAGTTTTCCTGACAAAACAAAACAGGAAGTTAGTATATTAATACAAAAGTTAACGATTTACTAAATCTTATTTTTATGTTTGAAAAAATATATATAGCAACATTTCTCGCATGGTATTTTGTTATTGTGTTTATAGTTCCTTCAGTAAGAGTAAAGCTTAAAACAGGTATTAATCCTTATGTGTTTAAAAATACTGATTCTGCACATGACTTTCTTGGTAAAGTGTCAGCACCTATTACCTCGTTAATCTTTATAGTAGCATTAGTAAACATTATTTTTCCTGATGGAATAAAATACTTTGCACCTTTTTTCTGGCTCGAAATATCAATACTTAAATATGTTGGTTTTGTTCTTATGCACTTTGCATTGTTATGGATAGTAATTGCACAGATACAAATGAGTAACTCGTGGCGTGTAGGCATTAACCATTCGGAAAAAACGGAATTGAAAACAAACGGATTATTTTCAGTCTCAAGAAACCCGATTTTTTTAGGTATGCTTATTACTCTTGTCGGCATTTTCTTTATATTACCCAATGCTATTACATTACTTACTTTAGTAACTTCTGCATTATTATTTCAAGTACAGGTTAGACTTGAAGAAGAGTATTTATATAAAGTGCATGGAGAATCATATTTGGCATATTGTGGAAAAGTGAAAAGGTGGTTTTAGTGAAAATAATTTTATTGATATTTTATAAATAAACTCTAAAATTCTCAATTATGACAACTAAAATTTTATTGCTAACGATTGTAAATTTGTTCATATTTTTACAATCCAATGGACAGGATCAAGAATCGCTTACAAATAAAAGCGGTATTTATATGACTGCAACCGATTTTTTATCGGGTAAACTTACTTACGAAATAAACTGCCTTACTACGAAACAAAAGATTAAAACAACCAACTTTTTCAATACAAAAACAGTTAAAGTTACAAACCCTGACAGCACTATTAAACTATCTAAATCAAGTATTTGGGGCTTTCGCCTGTGCGATGGAAATGAATACAGGTTTTATCAGGGCAAAG
The DNA here is from genome assembly GCA_016218155.1 of Bacteroidia bacterium. Classification (NCBI taxonomy): domain Bacteria; kingdom Pseudomonadati; phylum Bacteroidota; class Bacteroidia; species Bacteroidia bacterium. Next base: position 109,528 of record JACREQ010000008.1, on the reverse strand, counting down.
AATATTTAATTATAGATAAAGGTGCAATTACTGTTTATCAAATTATCGAGAGATCAGGCACAAGTCCAAAAAGCAACCAGTCTGTATCCAAAACCAGATACTTTTTCAGCGAAGATGCAAACAGTTCTTTAAAAGAACTTACATTGAAGAATGTAGAGACTTCGATTACAAACAATAAAAAGTTTCATGATTTAATTGATTTATATTTCAAAACGGATGTGGATTTATTAATTTACGATGATTATTATAAAATGCTTCGTTTGAACCATATTTATAACGAAAGTCTTAAGTAAAATAAATTTTACTTTCTTTTGTATTGAGCCAAACGAGGATTTAAAACATTAAAAAAGAAGAGAAATTCTGTAATACTTAAGTTGTATTTAATTAAATGCAACCTTTCGATATATGTATATGTCTACAATAAAATAATAAAAACATAGTTATATTTGCTAACTAAATTCAGAGAATGTTTAAAGGGGTAATAAATATATCTTTAGCGATTCTGTTTCTTTTCACTTCAAGTGGAGTGATTTTAAATAAACACTATTGTTGTGATAAGTTTGTTTCGGCTTCATTATATTCAACTCCTAAATCATGTTGTGGCGGACATTGTAATAAATGTCATAACGAAACTACTGTATTTAAAATTACTGATAATTACCAAAACAGCAATTTAACTGTTGATTTAACTCAACAAATTAATGATATAATTGCTCCTGTTTCATTTTTTATCATTTCTTATATTGAGCCTTCTATTTTTAATAAATTTTTTTCTGATACATCATCACCTCCCGGAAGCAAAATCCCGTCATTGCTTCAAGTTTTCCGTTTATGATTTATACTGCTGATAAAACTTTGCTTTATTAATTCCTTATAAAGCGGTTTTACAATTTTCATTTTTTCTTATTGATTTCTATTTGTTAAATTTCTTTTATTGAATTGAATATTAGCTTATTCAATCTTTTTAAAAGAGATAATAAAATAATCATGAAAGTTTTTTTAGCAGTAATTATGTTTATTAGTTTCAATAATATCCTGAATAGTCAAATAATATTGACTGTAGATGACTTGCCAAAATCTGGCGATGTTCAAGTGAGTGCAAGAATTGATAGTCTTGAGGATTTAACGTTGAGTCCCGGCAATTCAGGTGCAAATATTATTTGGGATTTCAGTACGTTACATTATTTTGTAAGCTATCTTGATAATTCATTTGATTCTACTTCTTGGCTTCAAAGTTCGGCAACTCCTGAATCATATTCTTTTCCTTTAGCTGATTTAGCACAAACTACCAACTGTTATCTAAATCATAATTGGCAAACCCATGTTGTTACGTTAGTCTGTTATCATAATTATTTAATTAAAGATGCTTTAGGGCTTCATTTGTATGGAACAACATATCCACAGTCTCACCTGTTTCAACAATACCGAAATGTATTTCCCTTAATTAAGTTTGGCGATACATCAATCAGTTTTTCAAAAGAGGTTATACAAAATTCAATAGATTCTGTTTATGTAAGATTTGTCGCTGATACTTCCATTGCAGACGGATGGGGAACTGTAATAACACCGGTTGGCAGTTATGATGCTTTAAGAGTTTTTACGTCAGAAACTGTTTTTGATAGCTTATATGTAAATGGTTTAGGACAAGAAATTCAACACCAAGCAGGAAATTATTATTATCGTTGGTTCACAAAGGATATGGGCTATCCTGTATTTCAAATATCAAAAGGTATTTTAGAAAAACAGCAAGGTTATCAGGTAACTCATTTTGCAAAGTATTTAAGAAGAGATGTAAACGTGCCCGAAAATCTTATTACTGAGCAACAAATAACTGTGGTTCCAAATCCATTCTCAATTGAAGCTAAAATATCTTTAGGAAACAATGTTTCTGGTAAATATTCAATTGTCGTTTATGATATAACTTCTAAAGAGTGCCTGAGATTAACAAATGTTAATGGAGACGAATTAACAATTAACAAAGGAAACTTAAAAAATGGGTTGTATTATTTTCAACTAATCAATGAAAAGGGCAAAGTGAATAGTGGGAAATTTATTATTAATTAAAAACTTAAAAATAAAATAATGGCAAAATTTAAAATTTTAATCGTATTTACATTTATAATGTTAGCAAGCATTTATTCTAATGCAATTCCGGCTTTTTCAAGAAAATATAAAACAAGTTGTGTTACATGTCACACAATATATCCGCAACTAAATTCTTTTGGAGAAGCATTCAGAATAAATGGATATCAGTTTCCAAATGATGATGAAGAAAATACAAAAGAAGAAACTGTTCCAATGGGAGCGGAAGCGTATAAAAGAGTTTGGCCAAAGGCTGTGTGGCCTAATTTTATGCCAGGTTCAGCACCATTTGCATTAAGAGGAAGAACTGGTTTTCAGATAACCACTGTTGATAGTTCAATGACATCAGAATTTGGCAGACCAGCTATACAGCTGTTAGGTGCAGGAACTGTAGGAAAGGATATTTCGTTATTTGTTGGTGCACATTTATTTGAAAATGGAGCTACAGGAAGTGTAGACAGGCTTTATGTAAAGTTTGATAATCTTTTAACCAAATTTTTACCTGAAAAGTTTTTATATCTCCAGATAGGTCAATTTATACCAGAACTAGTTCCTTTCGCAACAAATCACAGAGGATTAACAGAATCAGCTTATGCATTTAATACTTATGATCCTTCAATGGGAAGCAGTTTTGTTGCTGGTCACGAACATTCTGCTGGAGGAGGTCATGGTTCAGGTCCATTTGGGTTAGAACAATTTCAATTAGGTGTAGAAGCTAGTGGCGTTGTTCATAAACGATTAAGATATGTGCTAGGTGTTGTAAATGGAAGTAGTACAAATGAAGATGTAAACTCTGATCGTGATTTTTATGGAAGACTGGCTTATAAAATTGGAGGTATTGCTTATGATGGCTCATTTAAGGATAGTATAAAAAATGGAATGGAATCCTCATTTGCGTTAGGTGTTTTTGGTTATAAAGGAATTGGAACAGATACTAGCGAAATGAACTTCAACTTTTACCGAATTGGAGGAGATTTAAATTTTAATTTCCGTAAATTGAATTTAGTTGGTGGTTACATTATGGGTGAGAGTTTTAATGATATGAATGAAAAGTATAATTTATTTTTTGGCGAGATTAATTATTCCTTTTATCCATGGATAATGGCGGTGTTGCGATATGAGCAGGCTAACCCAGGTATGAGCAAAACTGCAAGGCAAGTTGTGCCGCATTTAAGTATGTTAATTGTACCTAATGTTAAATTTAAAATTGAAACCAGGTTGAACCCGGATAAACTTGGTTTTGAAAATTTATTTCTGGGATTCGATTTTGCATTTTAACAATTCACAAATATAAATTTAAAACAAAAAAATCATGAAAAAATCAATTTCAACAGTGGGAATAGTTACAGTAGTTATTCTCTTTTTAGCTTATTCAAGTATGTCTTGTAGTAAAAAAAAGGAAGAAATGCATGAAACAGCAGTAACAATGACTTATTCACCAAATCCTGCATTAAAAGATTCTCTAATTACAGTTACATTTCTTGTAAAAGATTCCGATATGCCTACCAATGTTACGAATTACACATGCTCTTATAAGCTTTCGACTGCAACAAATTCAACTCCTTTAACTCTTACTCAGGGTGCTACTGGTACATATTCTGGAACATGTACTTTTAATTCAGTCGGAATGTATAATCTATCAATGATGTATATGCATGGTAGCGATAATATGTCAAAGGATTTTACTTTAACTGTTCAATAGTTAAGATTATGTATAAAAGATTTTTTTTTACAACTGCTATAGCTTTATTTATTTTTGGCTTCTGTGCTGCTCAGATTACGGGCAAAGTAGAGACAGAGTTAACTAAAACTAAGTATAAAGCAAATACTGTTGTATATATTGAAAAAGCAGAGGGTAATTTCAAACCCTCTGCTAAGCATGCTCAGATGGATCAGAAGAATTTAACTTTCATACCCCGTGTTTTGCCCATTATGGTTGGCTCTACTGTCGACTTTCTTAATAACGATGATGTGCTCCATAATGTATTTTGTCCTGATAAATGTTCGAAATTTGACCTTGGTTCCTATGGAAAAGGAGTTGTAAAATCTTATAAATATGATAAATTAGGATGTCAGTCTGTTATTCTGTGTAATGTTCATCCCGAAATGGAGGCTTACATTATTGTACTACAGAATCCATATTTTGCTGTGACTGATAAAGAAGGTAACTTTTCTATTAAAGGTGTACCAGCTGGAAAATATACAATACAGGTTTGGAATGAAAAACTGAAATCTGCTCCGCAACAAATTACAGTTCCTGCTAGTGGTAAACTTGTAGTTAATTTTAATATGGCAAAATAACATACTGATGAAGAAAAGTGTCTGTTTAAGAATTCAAATATTTACAAAATGAAAATTAAATTGATCGCAATTGTAATTATCATAACCATCGTGGGTGGTATTGTTGGTGTGCTTGTAAGTTTAATAGTTGCAAAACCTGAAAGACGAGATTTTTTGATTAAAGCAAGGCAATATTCGTATGAACCAGATAGGATTGAAGTTAATTATAATGATACCCTTCACATAAGACTTATTTCAATGGATGTGGTGCATGGGTTTTATCTAGAAAATTATGATATCGATGCTGAAATATCTCCTAATATTAAAAGTTTCAAAGTTCGTAAACCAAGCTTGGGCTATAACTGGAAAGATACTAGCGAAATAGTTGTAATAGCAAACCAAAGAGGTAAGTTTCGTTTTCGGTGTTCTCATACTTGTGGAAATATGCACCCATTTATGCAAGGTATCTTAATTGTTAAACCAAATATGATGTTATTTACTAGTATTGGAATTATTTTAGGTTTATTAATTGGACTCTTATTAATGTTTTACTTAAGAATCAGAAATAAATAATAATGTAAATGACAAATAAAAGTTTTGAAATAGGAAATAAAATAATTATTGAGAAAACTTCAAAAAGAATTGATCTTTTTGAGAAATTTCCTATTATAAAAAGAATTGTAAAGTCAAGATATTTTCAATTTACTTTAACTTTTGCAGGATTATTTGTTTTTTTTCTTGTAATTCTGGGTGGATTGATCGGAACCCCCATAGGAAACAGAAATATTGCAATTGTTTTGATCTGGATTTTTTGGTGGTTTATGTTAATATCAATTTTGGTCCCATTCTTTGGTAGATTATGGTGTGCCATGTGCCCACTTCCTTTTTTTGGTGACTTTTTTCAAAGATTTTCATTTATTAAAGTAAGAACTGGAAAGACTGGATATTTAAGAAACAAAATGTACGGTTTAAATAAAAAGTGGCCTAAGATTTTTAATAATATTTGGATTCCTAATTTTGCATTCTTAACACTATGCACGTTTAGTGCTTTTCTTGTAACCCGTCCATTTGTATCTGCTATTGTACTTGGAGGAATGTTATTGTTAGCTACATTTCTTGCGTTTGTATACCGTTTAAGGGCATTCTGTCGCCATGTTTGTCCGGTTAGCGGTTTTATTGGCCTTTATTCAAAAGCTTCAATGATTGAATTAAGATCAAAAGATGCAGAAATTTGCCTGAAATGTAAAGAAAAAGGATGCTTGCGTGGAAATGAAAAAGGTTGGGGATGTCCTTGGTCAGAATATATGGGAACAATGGACACTAGTAATTATTGTGGGCTTTGTATGGAGTGTGTAAAAACTTGTCCTAATGATAATATTGCATTAAATCTTAGACCCTTTGCATCTGAAAGAAATATTAAAGGTTTTGACGAATCGTGGAAGGCTTTTATTGATGTAGGAACTAGTCATGCATATTCTATGATATATTTGGGAGCTAGTGGCACCTTAAAAGATTGGGTTAATGCTGCAGAAAGTGGAGATTGGAAAGGGTTTTTAATATATGCGGGTTTATTATGGTTAATCTCAATTGTAATTGTTCCATTAATTTTCTATTTGCTTTCATTATTAATAAAAAAATTATCGCAAGTAAAAACAGTTTCCATAAAAGAAATATTTTTAGCATATTCTTATGTTTTAATCCCTCTTGGGTTGATGGCGTGGATTGCATTTAGTATTCCTTTGATTTTAATAAATGGCTCTTATGTTATTTCAATATTCTCTGATCCTTTTGGATGGGGCTGGGATTTATTCGGGACTTCAAATTTTCAATGGCAGCCATTTATTCCAGATTATATAGGGTATATACAAGTAGGGTTACTTTTAATTGGTTTAGGTTATGCAATTAATAGTGGATATTTTATTGGCCAAAATCTTTTTAAATCTGCAAAAGCTGCATTTCGTGGGTTAATACCTGTTGCTATTTTTTCTACAATTATTGCATTAGCATTTATTTTATTCTTTTTAAGTTAACAATTATTAAACAAAATGAAAAATAAAGTTGGTGAAATAATTACAAGAATATTTGTTGTGTTAGTTTTAGCTGTCACAACCTTTTTAATTTTTTATTTTGCGCCGTGGAAAAACAATTCAGGGAAGAGAATTATTTTTCTTACTGCTGTTGCAAAAAATGGTGTTTGGACTGAAGAAGAGGTTAATGGAGCAAATTATTGGACAAAAGATTTTAAACAAGCTGTAATAATATTAAAAAAAGGTGAAGAAGTCATATTTCGTTTTACAAGTATGGATGTTACACATTCATTTTATTGCCCTGAATTGAATATTGGGCCAGTTGAAGTTTGGCCGGGAAAAATGTATGAAATACCATTCAAAGCAAATAAAGTAGGTAGCTTCAGGTATTATTGTACAATAGTTTGTGGAAAATGCCATTTTTATATGCAAGGGAAAATAATTATACTGGAAGATAATATACTAATTACTGATAATATGATTAGTAAAATGAAAAATGATAGTCTTATTACAAAATGTTGTATGTTAAATGATACATTAACACTGCCTGAAAATATTATAGAAAAAGGAAAACAATTATTTGTTATTAAAAACTGTGTCACTTGCCATGGAAAGGAAGGAATAGGTGGAATTAAAAATTACAACTATGCAAAGCCTACTATTCCTGACCTAATAACACTTGGCACTAAACTTAAAATTCCTGATAAAGAGGCTGCTGATACAATTATTAAACTTTTAGAAATTAATGCAGATTTTTCAAAATTAAGCGATTACCCACCATTTAGAAATTATGATCGTTTTCTTGCACAATATACTTCGATTTATAATAAAATTTTAAACGGAGCTCCCATTGTTTTAAAAGCTGATTCAACTGGTCCAAAACCACCCTTATTTATGCCCTCCTGGGAAAACAATCTGTCAAAAGAAGAAATCAGATCAATTATTTCTTATTTAATCAGTAAAAATAATTGGGAAGATGAATAAAATTAAGTGTAATGCAAATGAATATAGTAAAATAAAGTATGTTATGGAAAAGAAAAAATCTTTTAGAAATTCAGCAGATTTAACAAAAATAATTATGTTTTACAGCATAATTATTGTATCTTTATTTATTAATATTGAAACATTTTAATCTAAATAATATCATGAAACAAATCTATCTATTTTTAATCTCAATGATTTTTGGAATTACGAGTTTTGGACAAACCGCAACAAATTTCACTTGTAATGATTGTAATGGAGGTTCACACGATCTTTTTACTGAACTTGATGCCGGAAAAGTTGTTGTTTTATGCTGGGTAATGCCATGTAGTACGTGTATTCCAAATTCAAAAACATCTTATAATGTTGTAAATAGTTATCAGTCTACAAATCCAGGTCGTGTATTTTTCTATATGGTAGATGACTACGCCAATACAGTATGCAGTTCATTGAATAGTTGGGCAAATACCAATGGGATGCCACAATCAGCATTTTCCCAAAGATTTGTAAATACTTCAATCAATATGACAAACTATGGAGCGGCTGGTATGCCTAAAATCGTAGTACTTGGTGGTTCATCTCACAGTGTTTTCTTTAATAGTACTGTAAATACTTTTAATTCATCAAATTTACAAACTGCTATTAATAATGCACTAAATACAACAGGTATTGAAAATCTAGGTTTTGACTTTAATAAAATGAGCCTATTCCCTATTCCTGCTGGTAATCAAACAACTTTATCAATTGATTTGAATGAAAAATCAAATGTTAAAGTTGAACTTTATAATTTTGTTGGTAAAAAAGTTTCTGAATTAAATAAAGATCAACTTAGTTCTGGGATTAATGAAATACAAATAAATACATCCGAATTAACAAATGGAATTTATTTTATTAAAATAAGTGTAGCTGATCGCAATAAATTAATGAAGTTAATTGTTTCACATTAACATAAATATTATGTTATAACATTATTAAGGATATGAAATATAATATTGTTTTTGTTGTATTAATTTTTGTTTTAAATGTATTTGAAACATATGCACAATGCTGTGGCGGTGGTGGTGGCAGTCCGATTGCTGGTGGATCTTCTCAGGGAGTATTGTCTGAAAATCAGATGGAAGTAAATTCTAATTTCCAATTAATTAGTACAACTAAATTTTTAACCGGAGATAAACCAGATACTAATTTTTTAGATAGCTATGATAGCAAATATATTTATACAAGATTAGCCTTTGGTTTATCAAAAAAGTTGACTATATCATTAGAAACCGGATACTGGATTAATAAAACACAAGTTGGTCTTCATAAAGTTGACACAAATTCATCTTCAGGAATTGGTGATTTGATTATTTTTCCTCGTTACGATATTTTAAAAATAACCAAAAATTCTAAAACAACTGAATTAACTGTCGGGCTTGGCTTCAAAGTACCTTTGGGATCATATAATGATTCAATTAAAAAGATTGAGCCATTTTCAGGTGAGCCTTATTATATTCCCAAAACATTGGCAGTACAGACTTCTTCAGGGGCACAAGATCTGATTTTTTATTTATTCTTATTTAGAGGAAATAGTATTAAAAAACTAAACTTCTTTACTAATGCCACATACATAAAGAAAGGATGGAATCCACTAGGAGAAAAAATAGGTGATTATGCCAGCATTGGGCTTTTTGCAAGTAAAACTTTATTTAAAAAACTAACAGTTACAATTCAGTTAAAAGGAGAATGGGTTGATCAAATGAAATTGAATAATAACATTCTCATGTATGCATATCCAAATTATAATCCAGATGCAACTGGGTTTAGAAAAGTATTTTTTGTGCCACAAATATCATATAATTATAAAGGGAAGTTAACTTTTTATTTAATGTCTGAACATCCATTGTATCAATATATGTTTAACACACAAATTAGTTCACAGCATCAATTTACATTTGGAATAACTTATAGATTTTACCCAGATAAATCAAAATGCGAAGAAAATGTAGAAAAATAAAAATAGTTAGTTTTAAACCTTTGTTAATTTAAAGAGTCTAATAAATAATGAACAAATATTTATAGTTGTATAGAAAACCAAATTAATGAGAATTTTTATAAACATATTAATTTCTTTCTTACTGATTTTATCTACAACTGGCATATACGTTTCTGAGCATTACTGTAACAATCATTTAGTTTCTGTTTCATTTTATTCAAATGCAAAAAAATGTTGTGATGGAGATTGTCCATTTTGTAAGAATGTAAATCATACATATAAAGTTAAGACTAAATTTGTTCAGTCTGATAATTTAAGCTTTAACCATAGTAATAATCCAATTTCTTTATTTGCTTTACCAACTGTTAATACTACTCTGTTAAGTAGTATTTCTGTTTTTCATATAGTTAAAACCAATCCGCCTCCTGGCAAGTCATTAACGACTGTTTGTTTGTCTAAATTAAGACTATGATTTTATCTGTCTGTTGTTAAATATACAACAGCTTTAACTCATTTTATCATTTTTAAATTTTTGAGTACTGTTTTATTTAGATATTAAATAATCACAGTCATTTTAAATAATAATTATATGAAAACTTCAATTAATATTAGTCTAAAAAATAATTTATTGAGAATTAGTTTGTTTACTTTATTCTCTATAGTAATGGTTTTTAATAGTGTTGCACAAACTCATTTATGCTCAGAGTATGAAGCAGATCGTCGTGCTGAAATAGAAAATCCAGATGCATTAAATGCTAAAAGTGAACTCGAATTATTTACAAAACAATTTTCTCAAAACCAGCATAAATCTGAAGTGACCTATGTTATTCCAGTAGTATTCCATGTTTTACATTACTACGGAGCAGAAAATATTTCAAAAGCTCAGATTTTAGATGCGATAAGAATAATGAATGAAGATTTTAAAAAATTAAATGCGGATACTTCAAATATAGTTCCTGCATTTCAAGGCATTGCTGCAAATAGTAATATAGAGTTCAGATTAGCTCAGATTGATCCTAATGGCAATTGTACTGAAGGTATTGTTAGAACCGTAACAAGTGAAACATATAATGCAAATGATGATTCTAAGCTTCTTTCGCCATCATGGCCAAGAAATAAATATTTGAATATTTGGACAGCTAACAATTTAGAGTCTGGTGCAGCAGGTTATTCTTATTATCCATCAAGTGTTTCTGGTACTTGGGGTGCTAATAAAGATGGAGTGATATTATTAGCAACTTATGTTGGAAGTATAGGAACCGGTAATAATGGTACTTCTAGAGCACTTACTCATGAAGTTGGACATTATTTGAATCTTGCTCATACATGGGGAAATAGCAATGAGCCTGGACTTGCATCTAATTGCGGAATTGATGATGGTGTTTCTGACACACCAAATACAATTGGACATACAAGTTGTAATTTAACTGCAAATACTTGTGGAGAATTAGACAACGTGCAAAACTACATGGATTATAGTTACTGTAGTAATATGTACACTGAAGGACAGAAAACCAGAATGAGAGCTACTTTAAACAGTTCTATCAGTGGAAGAAATAATTTATGGTCAGCCTCAAATTTAGTTGCTACTGGCACAAATGATAGTTATATTTCACAAGTATGTATTCCTGAACCTGATTTTAGGTATAACAAAACTCTTGGTTGCGATAATCTTACAGTTCAATTCACTGATCTGACATGGAATGTTGATACTGGATATTCTTTGCAATGGTCTTTCCCTGGCGGAACACCGTCTGTTTCAAATGATGTAAGTCCAATTATTTCTTATGCTTCTGCAGGAAATTATAGTGTCTCATTAACTGCTTCAAATACTAGTGGAAGCAACCAAATAACAAAGGCAAATATTATACAGGTTCAGAATTCTACAGTAGGTGAAAACATCCCTTGGGTAGAAAGTTTTGAGGATAGTTCATTTCCAAATTATTTAGACACAACAAAAAGTTGGCTAATAAGAGGTAATAGCACATCTAACTGGGTAAGAACAACTGTTGGATATGATGGATCGTCTTCATTAAAGGTTAATAATGCAAGCAATGTGGCTGGTCAAACCTCCGAATTATATTCACCAAATATTTTATTTGCAGGAAATAATCCTAGTAATTTCTTTACTTATTGGGTTGCTTATGCTCAAAAAACTGCAACAGATAATGATAAAATTCAGGTTTATGTTTCTTATAACTGTGGAAATTCATGGTATTTAAGGCAAACAAAATTTGGTGCTACACTTGCAACTAATGGTGGTGCTCTTGTTACTTCATTTACTCCTAACAGTTCGCAGTGGAGAATGGAAACTGTTAATCTGGGTTTGTTCATGACAAGACCAAATATCAGAGTAAAGTTTTTGGTAACATCAGGTAGTGGAAATAGTATTTATATAGATAATATTAATTTGGATCAGTTAACGAATGTCGAAAATTTAACACTTTCTGTTACAAATAATTTAAATTTATATCCAAATCCAATAAATAATGAGTCTGTTTTGGTATTTGATTTAAACAAAGCTTCAGATGTTGAAATATCTCTTTCAAATATGCTCGGTCAAAGGATTTCATCTTTTAAGAAGAATTATTTAAGTGGACCTTATGACATACCTGTTAGCAGTGTTTTAAAAACAGATATTCCAAGTGGTGTATATTTTCTTTCAGTAATAATTGATGGAAAGTCAGAAACTCTAAAACTGATAAAGGAATAAATTATTTGTAAATATTAATTATGAATAATATGAAGACAAAGTTGGTTATAACAATAATTAAAAATGGAATAGCATTATTTATGTTTTTAATTATTTCATTTAATAGTTTTTCTCAAAGTTGTCATAATGGGGGCTCTAATAACGGAAGTGATAAAGGCATAGTAAAAACAGTAAATTATAAAAAGAGTACTAAAAAAACTTATTATGTGTGTAAGAAACATCCAAATATTAAATACAATTCAAAAGGAAATTGCTCTGTTTGTAATAAAAAATTGAAAAAGAAATTTGAATATTGCTATGATTAAAAGTGAGTTTATTAACTAAAATTAAATAAAATGAAAACAAAATCAATCTTTCAAAAAAATGTTTTTAAATTTTTTCTGGCTTCTTTGTTATTGGTGTTTTATGTAAACTCCAATGCACAATGTTGCGGTGGCAGTAAATCTAAATCTTGTAACCATAGTTCTACCTCTGTGGGTAATTCTAATACTTCATCTATAAAAGAAGGTTCAATAACTGAAACATTTGGAGTAAATGGAAATTGTGGAATGTGCAAAACTGCTATTGAAGGAACTTTAATAAAACAAAAAGGAATTGCTTCATCTGATTGGAATCAATCTAGCAAGACACTAACTGTATCATTTGATGAAAAAATAATTAAAATCGAAAAAATTCATCAGATTATTGCTGATGCAGGTTATGATACTGATAAAATAAAAGCATCTGATAAAGCATACAATAAGCTCCCGGGTTGCTGTAAATATGATAGAAACTAACATTTATAATCTATAATCATGAAAACAAAAATGTTCTTATTCGTTGTAGCAATTGCCGCTACTGTAACTTTTATAAGTTGCACAAAGAGCAAAGATGACACTGGCAAACTTAATCCTGAACAGCAAATATTATTAGAAAAAATGCAGGTTTCATTTAATTCTGCTAAAGTTTATAATGATTCTTTAATGCATTGTAACATAACAAATCCACACTATTTGACATTGGTAAATCAGTACGATAGTTGTTACCATGCGAATGATTCATTGTTTGCTTATTGTCATGCTAATATGATGAATAATGGTGATGGTATGATGGGAAATAACAATAACATGATGGGTAATTCTGGCGGTATGATGGGAAATAATGGAGGAATGATGAATGGTAATAATATGTGTACTACCCAAAATAGCGAATTGAATAAGGTAATGTCTGATATGACACTCTTAAGGGAGTTTCACCTTAGTTATCATCCCAAATAATTGGTTATTTTTAAAATAATAATTACTTTACATGATTATTAAATAATAATATAGACTTGTTTAATATAAATCAAAATGCTTAAGTTTTTAATAAAATATTTTCTTGAAAACAGGCTTGTAACAATACTATTATTGCTAATTTTTATAGTATGGGGCTTAGTTAGTTCTCCATTTAATTTTAATATTGGTTTTTTGCCACGAGATCCTATATCTGTGGATGCAATACCTGACATTGGCGATAATCAGCAAATTGTAGCAACTGAATGGATGGGACGTTCTCCACGTGATATTGAAGACCAGATTTCTTATCCGCTTACTTCTTCTTTGTTAGGAATCCCGGGTGTAAAGACAATCAGAAGCACTTCAATGTTTGGAATGTCTTTTATTTATATCATTTTTAAAGATAATGTAGAGTTTTACTGGAGCCGATCACGTATTCTTGAAAAACTTAATTCACTTCCATCGGGTACTTTACCTGTCGGAGTTCAACCTACGCTTGGACCTGATGCAACAGCTCTTGGGCAGATATATTGGTACACGCTTGAGGGAAGAGATACAAAAACCGGAAAACCTTCAGGTGGCTGGGATCCACAGGAATTAAGAACCATACAGGATTATTATGTAAAATATTCTTTGGCATCGGCAGAGGGAGTTTCAGAAGTTGCTTCAATTGGTGGTTATGTAAAAGAGTATCAGGTTGACATTAACCCCGATGCAATGAAATCATTTGGCGTTACTGTGATGGATGTTATGGAAGCCGTAAAGAAGAGCAATCTTGATATTGGTGCAGAAACAATAGAACTTAACAAAATAGAATATGTCATCAGAGGATTAGGATACATTAAAAATCTTGACGATTTAAGAACAGCTGTGATAACAGTCAGGGATAATGTTCCTATAAGAATTGGTGATGTTGCAAAAGTTTCTTTTGGTCCTGCTACACGTCGTGGTGGATTGGATAAAAGTGGAGCAGAAGCAGCAGGTGCTGTTATTGTTGCAAGGTATGGTTCAAATCCAATGGAAGTAATTAACAACGTTAAAGAGAAAATAAAGGAGATCGCACCGGGTTTGCCATCAAAGACTTTAGCAGATGGTTCTGTTTCAAAAGTAACTGTAGTTCCATTTTATGATCGTACCGAATTAATTAAAGAAACAATAGGTACGTTAGAATCTGCATTGTCTCACGAAATATTAATAAGTGTTCTGGTAATAATTATTTTGCTTTTTAATTTACGAGCTTCAATAATTGTTTCAGTTTTATTGCCCATTGCGGTTCTAATGACATTTATTGCAATGAAATTGTTTAATGTTGAAGCTAACATTGTAGCACTTTCGGGAATTGCTATAGCCATAGGAGTAATGGTAGATATGGGAATTGTGGATGTTGAAAATGTTATGAGGCATTTGGAGATGCCAGGAAATCATAACCTAAAGGGAAAATCGTTAATAAAACTGATTTATGATGCCAATATTGAAGTAAGAGCTGCTGTAACAGTTGCACTTGCTACAACAATAGTCAGTTTCATTCCTGTTTTTACTATGGAAGCCGCTGAAGGAAAATTATTCCATCCATTAGCTTTTACAAAAACATTTGCATTGCTTTCTTCTTTTATTCTTGGGATAGTTGTTTTACCCACATTTGCGTATTTTTTATATTCATTCCGTTTTGATCTGAGAAAATTTAATCGTGTATGGAACTTTTGTTTAATCATCTTGGGATTATTGCTGATAATTTTCTGGCATACATGGACTGCTGCTGCATTTATTTTGATTGGTGTAAATAATTTATTTGAATACAAATGGCCTGAGAACAAAAAGAAATGGACTAATTTTATTAATATAACGATTACTTCGCTAATTGTAATATATTTTCTAGCATACGAATGGCTGCCTCTTGGAGCACATAACTCAATAGTTGTAAATTATTTATTTGTTATGGGAATTGTGATGCTTATTTTAGCTCCATTGTTAATTGTTATACACTATTACGAACGAATACTTAACTGGTGTTTAAATAATAGATTGAAATTCTTTTTAATTCCGGTTTTTACTGTATTGTTTGGTGTTGTTGTATGGTTAGGATTCAATAAAAGTTTTGGATTTATTTCTACAGGATTTGAAAAAGTTGGATGGAATATTAACCAAACTTCTTTCTGGCAATCTGCTGAAAAAACTTTTCCCGGTTTAGGTAAAGAATTTATGCCGGCACTGGACGAAGGATCTTACCTTTTAATGCCAACTAGTATGCCTCATACTGGTATTGAAAAGAATATTGAATATATAAAACAACTTGACAAAAGATTAAACACTATTCCAGAAGTTGATGTTGCTGTTGGAAAATGGGGAAGGGTAAATTCAGCACTAGATCCTGCTCCAGTGCAGATGTTTGAAAATACAATTAATTATAAACCTGAATATGTTCTTGATAAAGATGGACATAAAAAACGTTTTAAGGTTGATGATAATTATAATTATGTCTTAACAAATGGCAAATTATTTAATCCAGATAAAGACGGATTTGGTAAAATTGACACTTCTCTTTTAATTCAGGATGAGGATGGCGAATATTTAAGGCAATGGCGTAAAGAAATAAAATCGCCAAATGATATATGGAATGAAATAGTAAAAGTAACAAATCTTCCGGGTTTGACTTCTGCTCCCAAATTACAACCCATCCAAACACGATTGGTGATGCTCTCCACGGGTATGCGTGCTCCAATGGGATTAAAAGTTTATGGACCAAGTCTTGAAACAATTGAAAAAGCCGGACTTCAGTTTGAGAAAATATTAAAAGAAATTCCTGATATTCAAGCCTCATCAGTATTTTATGATAGAGCAGTGGGAGCACCGTATCTTGAAATTAAATTAAATCGTGAAGCAATTGCAAGATATGGAATGAAGGTGAGTGATGTGCAAGATGTTTTGCAATCTGCTATTGGCGGAATGTCATTAACAACAACTGTTGAAGGTAGGGAACGTTTTGGTGTAAGAGTGCGTTATGCCCGAGAATTAAGAACTTCACCCGAAGATTTAAAAAGTATTTTAGTCCCTTCCATGTCAGGAATACAAGTTCCTCTGGGTGAACTTGCAGAAATTAATTATACACGTGGTCCGCAAATGATCCGTAGTGAAAATACTTTTTTAAACGGCTATGTTATTTTTGATAAACAATCAGATATTGCAGAAGTTGATGTTGTAGAAAAGGCAGATGCTTTTATTAAATCAAAAATTAGTTCTGGTGAATTAGTTTTACCTCTTGGTGTATCGTATAAATTTGCCGGGAATTATGAGCAGGAGTTACGTGCTTCAAAGCGACTTTCAATAGTAATTCCGATAAGTCTGATGATAGTGTTTTTACTTTTGTTTTTTCAATTTAAAACAGTTACTGCTTCTTCGATTCACTTTTCCGGTGTTTTTGTCGCTTTTGCAGGAGGTTTTATAATGATTTGGTTATATTCTCAACCATGGTTTTTAAATTTTTCTTTATCCGGTGTTAATATGAGAGATTTATTTCAAATACATCCGATAAATTTAAGTGTTGCTGTTTGGGTTGGATTTATTGCTCTTTTTGGGATTGCAACAAATGATGGTGTAATTATGGGTACTTATATTCATCAGGTTTTTGAGCATAATAAACCAGATACAGTGCAAGCTGTTAGGCAAGCTGTAGTAGAAGCTGGAAGGAAAAGAGTTCGCCCAGCATTAATGACTGCTGCCTGTGCTATTATTGCATTGTTGCCAGTGCTAACATCGTCAGGTAAAGGAGCGGATATTATGATTCCAATGGCAATCCCAACTTTTGGTGGAATGATAATTCAGATGATGACAATTTTTGTTGTACCTGTGTTGCAATGTGTATGGCGTGAAAGTGCAATTAAAAGACAAATCAAAAAAGAAAAACAAATGATAACTGATATTTAATAAATTATATGAACAAGTCTCTTAAAATATTATTTTCTTTAATATTCATTTTGTTTCAACAATATTCTGAAGCACAAATCAATGATTCTCTTTCTTCTTATTTGAAAATAGCAGTTGAAAACAATACAGGTTTAAAAGCAGAATTTTTAAAATATTCTGCCTCACTTGAGAAAGTTAACCAGTCAGGGTCTTTGCCAGATCCGCAATTGGATTTTGCTTATTACATTAATTCTATGGAGCAGATTTCAGGAAAACAAATTGCCGACATCAAACTCATGCAGATGTTTCCTTGGTTTGGTGCATTAAAAGCTGCGAAAGACGAAGCATCGCAAATGGCATATTCCAGTTTTCAAAATTTTCTCAGTTTTAGAAACGAATTGTTTTTTAATATTAAAACCAATTATTATAGTTTGTATCAAACTAAAAAGGAGATTGAAATAACAGAAAAGAATATTAAAATCTTAAAAACTATTGAGCAGCTTGTTTTAATTAAATACCAGACTAATTCAGGCAGTAGTTCCATAAGTACAGGGGTTGCTATGAATGCAGGTTCTGGTAGCCAGAGTTCGGGTAATTCATCAATGGGAAGCATGGGAAATTCCACTCAGCAGGGAGTAAATAATTCTTCAGGTAGCTCGACTTCTTCTATGCCTTCAACTGGTTCATCCATGTCATCTGGTGGGCAAAATCAAATGGTTAATTTGTTCCGAATTCAAATGGAAATAAACTCACTTGAGAATAATCTTGCTTTATTAAATGATAGATTAAACACTGATAAAATTAGTTTTAACAGATATCTTAACAGATTGCCGAATAGTGAAGTGTTTATTAACGATTCATTAAATGAACAGAAATTGCCCTTGAATATAATCTCTATGACTGACAGTATTTCAAATAACCCAATGGTAAAAATGTATTTGTCCGATTCAGCCGCTTATAATACCAGAATGAAAATGATAAAGAGAATGAGTTACCCAATGGTAGGTATTGGTGTAAATTATTCAATTATTAAGAAAATAGAGAACAGTACGAATATGATGAATGGTCAGGATATGATTATGCCAATGCTTACAGTTACTTTACCAATTTATCGCAAGAAATATAATTCAATGCAGCGTGAAGCTCAGTATTTACGTGATGCTGCAACATACTCATCAGCTAATGTGAAAAATGATATTTATGTTTCATTCCAGCAGGCATTGCAAAATTTAAATGATGCAGAACGAAGAATTTTACTTTACTCAAAACAAACTACATTGGCAAATAAAAGTTTGGAATTAATAATCACTTCTTTCTCTGTAAATGGTTCCGATTTCGAAGAAATACTGAGAATGGAGCAACAGTTACTCGATTTTGAATTTAAGAAAATAGAAGCCATAACAAATAAAAATACAATTATTGCTCAATTGTTATTTTTAACCGGAAATTAAGAATATTATGAAAATGAAAGCAAAAACAATATTATCGAACACTTATTTCAGAAGCTCATTGCTTTTGATTTTTGGGCTTTTTTTAGGCTGGTTGTTTTTTTATCATTCAGATAAGAACTCAACTAAAGAAGAAGTGAAAAAAGAAGAAAAATCGATTGTCTGGACATGTTCTATGCATCCTCAGATTAGGATGGATCATAAAGGGTTATGCCCGATTTGTGCAATGGATTTGATTCCTCTGGAACAGAATGTAAGCGAGATTAACGATAGTGCAATTGTTATGACTGAAGAAGCATTAAAACTTGCTGAAGTACAAACAGTAGTTGTTTCAAAGCAACAACCGATAAAAGAAGTACATTTATATGGAAAAATTCAGGCAGATGAAACATCAGTTCAATCAATACCGGCACATGTTTCCGGAAGAATTGAAAGACTGTTTGTAAAATACACAGGTGAAAAGATTAACAAGGGTCAGGTAATTGCAAGTATATATTCGCCCGAATTAATAAATGCCCAGAAAGAGTTATTGGAAGCAATTAAAATGAAGGATGTTCAGCCTTTACTTCTTGAAGCTGCTAGAGAAAAATTAAGTCAGTTTAAGCTCTCTGGTAAGCAAATTGAAGATATTGAGAAAAACGGTAAGCTAAAATCATTGGTTGATGTTATAGCTAATGCCTCAGGAGTTGTAATTACTAAAAAAGTAAATTCAGGTGATTATGTTCAAATAGGTACACCCTTGTATGAGGTTGCAGATTTAAGCTCTGTTTGGGCACAATTTGATGCTTATGAAAGTGATTTGTCTTGGCTAAAGGTTGGCTCTCAAATAACATATACTTTACTTGCTTTGCCTGGAAAAGAATTTAAAGGGAATATTACATTTATTGATCCGGTGATTGATCCTCAAACAAGGATCGCAAAAGTAAGAGTTGAATTAAATAATTCTAAAGGTGATTTTAAACCCGAAATGTTAGCTACTGGTATTGTTAAAGCTAAATTACCAAATTCTGGAAACAGTATTGTGGTTCCTCAATCTGCTGTGTTATGGACAGGAAAAAGATCGTTGGTATATGTAAAAATTCCAAATACTACCGAACCAACATTTATTATGCGTAATGTTACTCTTGGGAATTATCTGCAAAACAGTTATGAAATTATTGATGGTTTAAATGAAGGAGAAGAAATTGTAACAAATGGTACATTTAGTATTGATGCAGCTGCTCAATTGGCTGGAAAATCAAGTATGATGAATGCCGAAAGTGGAAATTCATCTGCTATGCAGGGAATGGATATGAGCGAAAGTTCAAATTCTGTAAATAATAATAAAGAAGAAATGAATGGCATGAAAATGGATGCAAATTCAGAGACTTCAACATTTAAAGTAAATGGCTTATGCGAAATGTGTAAAGACAGAATAGAATCTACTGCAAAGAAAATATCCGGAGTTAATTCAGCCGATTGGAAAACAGAAACTAAGATGCTTAAATTAACTTTTGATAAAAGCAAAACCAGTCTGGTTAATATTCAGAAAGCTATTGCTGCAGTTGGTCACGATAACGGAAAGTACAAAGCACCTGATGAAGTATATAATGGTCTTCCAGAGTGTTGTAAATATAGAACCAAGTAATTTTTATTAATATCAATTAAAATAAATTCAGTATGAAAACAAAAATGTTAAGTTTAGTATGTATGTTCCTGATTGGAACAATGACAGTTCTTGCTCAGGCTAAAACTGAGAAATTTAAAGTATATGGTAACTGTGGAATGTGTCAGACCAGAATCGAAAAAGCTGCAAAATCTGTAGTGGGTGTTTCTAAAGCAAAATGGAATAGCGATGATAAGATTTTAACGGTAACTTATGATATTGCTAAAACAAAAGTTATAGCCATTCATAAAGCAGTTGCAAAAGTTGGACATGATACAGATTTAGAAAAAGCTGACGCAATAGTGTATTCTAAATTACACGGATGCTGCCAGTATGATAGACCAACTAAGTAGGTAAATCGAAAATTCTTTTAATTGCGGATAATTTATTTTGTCCGCTAATATGTTATTTTTGAATTAATAAAAAATAATAAACTTGAACTATATGATAAATAAATTTCTCTCTATAGTATTTATGTTTATATCTGGATATTCATTTGCTCAATGTTCTGGATTAAGCAATACTGTTAATATAATTCAAGCTCCTATTGGTAGTCTTGTACCTGATGTTGTTATGGATAATAATGGCATATTGCATATGGTTTATGCTAAAAATCAAAATGCATATTATGTTAGATCAATTGATAATGGGACAACATTTTCTGTTCCTGTTAAGGTTAATTTAACTGGTAGTGTAGAATATAAAATGGGAGAGAGGGGTCCTAAGATTTCTGTAGGCAATGATGGCGTAATTCATGTTGCATGGATGGATCTTTGGTCATCAGGAGTTAATACATATGCTCGTTATACCAGAAGTACGGATGATGGTTTATCGTTTGAAGCTCCGAAAGCTGTATCCATAACAACAGGAATTGATGGAGTAACTCTTGCAGCAGATGGAAATAATAATGTAGTTGTATTTTGGCATATTATGGTGCCAGTTCAAACAACAATACCTGAAGCTACGTGGCTTCATATGTCAAGGTCTGTAAATAATGGTGTTAGTTTTATAACCGATACTAATGTCGTAATTAATAATCACAGCGGACTTGCATGTACAATGTGTATGACAAGGGCAAGGTTTGGGATTGACGGTAAAGTTTATCTTTTATTCAGATCAGCAGAAAATAATATCCGTGATTTTTATGTCCTGAAAGGTTATGCAACCCAAAATAATTTCACGGCAATAAGAGTGAATTCAGACAACTGGAATATAAATTACTGTCCAATGGTTGGTCCTGAATTGGAAATTAGTAATAGTGGACTTCAGTATTGTGCTTTCATGAGTGATAGTCATGTTTATTGGTCTGTATCGGATTCAAGCATTAGCAATTTCACACAGCATGTTGCAACACCGTTAAGTGAAACAGATGAAATTTATCCAACTGCAATTGCAAATAATTCTGGTAAGGTATTATTTGTTTGGCAAGTGGGTCCAATGTCTATTTCTGATAGCGCTACCGTTAAGTGTGCACTTTACAATTCAGATGGATCTTATACTGGTCAGGAGTGCACCATTGGAAGAACATTTTCAGGAACGAAAGCAACTGCATTTGTCGGAACAGATGATAATTTTTATGTAGTTCTAAATACAAATAACTTGGCTAATAGCATTATTGATAATAAGTTGTCAGATATTTCCATTTTGTCAAATCCTAATGAAGATTTGGTAAATATTACGGGAATTAAATGTAAAACAAGAATTAGTATTTATAATATGTTTGGCCAAATTGTTCAAGATGAAGAAGTATTAGGTAATACAATTATTAGTACAACTGAATTTATAAACGGGATTTATATAATTGAAGCAATCAGCTCTGAAAATAGTGAATGTAAAAAGCTATTGATTACAAAATTTAGGTAGTGTGAAGAATTTTTACTTGGTTACTACATCTATACTTTTTCATTTGCTGCAAATGGGTTAATTTGTATAACAAGTAAGAATAGAGTATGTACTCCATATTGCTTACAAATCTAAATTAGACATTTTTTCATATTTTGATAGGAAACTATACCTATCCTGCTTTCAAATTCTGATTAGTTTGATTAATATTCAACTGTAGTATTTTATTCTCTCCAGCGGGGTCGGTATGCAAGTCAGCATAATATTTAAGTTTTTCACCCAATTTCTTCTGATCTTCTTCTGACATATGGTCAAACAATCCGGCAAATTCCTTTAATACAGAAGGTAGCTCTGGTTTATTATTTTTTTTGGCAATAAAATATCCGGCAATAAGACCAATACCACCCGATATGACCGGTAAAAAAGGCTTAATCTGCTCCCAGAACGGCTTAGGCTCGCTTTCCTTGCGATCTTCTTGGATTTTTTTGGATTTACTTTTAGCAATACTAAGTTCCTCTTTCAACTGCTGAATTTTTTCATCTTTGTGTTTTGATTCATTTTGCAGAAGTTTCAGTTCAATGATGGATTCAGTCCCTTCAAGGGTTTTTTGTTGAAGTTTTTCTCTTTCATCCAGCACCTTACTTTTTAAGTCAAGAATTTCCATTTTTTCATTAAAAATTTCTTTTTCCTGCTCCTTTATTTCTCTTTCCTTTTCCAGTAAGGATTTATTCTTAAAAGAAAGCTGTTCTTCCCACTTCCTGAGCCTCTTTTCAGTATTTATTAGCGCATTATCTTTTGCTGAGTCTGTGTGTTCAGAATTCTGTACACTTTTTTGTACAGACTGCACATCAGAATGTACATTTTCGTTTTCTTCAAGTTTTATAGTACATAAATCCATAATAATGGCAGCGAGAGCAGGCTTTTTACCTGTTTTTATTCTGCGTTTCTCCTGTTCGGCCTGTAGTCTTTCATATAAGTCCTGTGGCACTTCAAGACGGATTCCGGTTGTATTAGCTATATTATTCATAATTTTTATATAATTTTGAGCAAATTAATTGTGAAACTGATTATAGGATTGACTTAAGCTTATAGATAGCTTGTAAATCCTGTAAGAATAGGTTCGAATTGAGTGCCGTGAGGTTCACCACTTGGGACAGTTCTGATTTTAAACAGAACTGTCCTTTTTTATTTCTTCCAAAAGGCTTATTAATGTTTAGCATCAGGAGAGGAGGGCAACTATGTTAATTTTAGGGGTTCGATCATTTTCTCCATAAATTTATATTTTTCTTGGGTAGATCGAATCTGTTTTCTGAGAATGCTTATATAGTGCAGTATTTGAGAAATGTAACTGTAAGTTTGAATAAAGGAAAAAATGTAAATAAATTGTTCGTATATGTCTTTATTTAGTGGTTATTCAATCTAGATATTTTTTAGATAATTCTTTAACAGAATTAAAAAAAAACAGTTTTTGAAAAAACAAATTGAAAAATTAATTATTTATATATTTTACTCCAATTACTAAAATATCATCAGTTTGTTCACACTTTCCCTTCCACTCAATTATTTTCTTGTTTAATACTTCTTTTTGTTCACACATTGGTAATTTATTAACTTCTGTTATAAATTCTCTGAATTTTTTGGTTTTTAATTTTTCATTTTTTTGTCCACCAAATTGTGATGCATATCCATCTGAAAACAAATAAAAAGAATCACCGATATTTAGTTGATATTCATTAAGTGTAAATGGTATATTATCATTTGGGTGAATTCCGACCGGCATTCTATCACCTTTAATTTCAATAAAAGAAGAATCGGCATCTTCGCTTTCTTTAAAAATCCAGATAGGATTATTTGCTCCGGAAAACTGTATTAGTCCGTTTTTTTCATTTAATGAAACACATGAAATATCCATACCATCCTGGGTTTCATAATTATTTTTAGTTTGCTGTAATGCAAATTTAATTTGATCACGCAAATTATTTAATATAATATCTGTTTTTACTATCCTTTCTTTTAATATAATTTCATTTAAAAAACTTACTCCAAGCATACTCATAAAAGCACCAGGTACTCCGTGTCCAGTACAATCTGCAGCAATTATAAAAATAGTATCCTGAATTTTCTGAATATAGAAAAAATCACCACTTACAATATCACGAGGTTTAAATAAAATAAAATTCTCGGGAAGCCATTTGTCTATAAATTTTGATGTTTGCAAAATTGCAGTTTGTATTTTCCGAGCATAAACAATACTTGCAGTGATTTCATTATTTATTTCTTCTACTTTTTGTTTTTGCTTTGTGATTTCATTGTTAGAATATTCTAGTTGGTCATTCTGAGTTTTTATTTCTTCGTTTTGTTGTTCAATAGTAGCAGTTCTTTCTCTTACTTTTTGTTCAAGACTTTCATAAAATGATTTTAAATTTTTAGCCATATAATTAAAACCATTTGCTAAATTCTCAAATTCATCTCTAGAATTAATCAAAATCTGTGTGTCGAACTGCTGTTCACTCATTTGATTAATCCCTTTATTCAGTCGTTTAATTTTTCTTATAACAAATTTCTCTAAAATAAATGGCAAAACAAGTAACACAATTAAAATTGATAGAACAGATATAATAATTGATACCCAAGTAACTGTTTTTTCGAGAGTTTTGAGTTCATTTTCATACATGTCAACAAAGACAAGTCCTACTGGCACATTGTTGGAATCTTTTATAACACCGTACGCTGAAATACATTTACCATAAATAGTATTTACTAATGAAGAATCTATATAATCTTCACCACTATCAATAATTCGTTTATATTTCTTAATGTTTTCCGGTATGTCCTGTAGTAAATCTCCAGGAATACTATATGGTCCTCCTGCAAAAGAGATAGAAGTTAGAAGTTTTAAATTATTATTACCTTGAGTGTATATATGTGTTATGTTACGAGAAAGAGAATCAAGAGTAATAGAATCTACCTTAACTTTAAATGGATTATGGCTAATTATTTCAGCATATTTATATTCATTAAAATATATAATATTTCCACTAACACTAATTTGAATTTCAAAACTATCAGTACTAATTTTCAGCTTATTTATATATTCTTTTCCATTATAAAAATAAAAAGGTTGAGAAGTTGAATCAAAATGAATTTCAAAAGCAAAATCATCTGTTTCTACCCAAAAAATATTTTCCTTAGAGATATCACCATCTACACAGTAATAAAATTTGTCCTCCTTTTTGTTATAATTTGCAGTATACAGATAGGTAATTGAACTATCACGATCTTTCATTTTTTTTAGAAAATGAAACATATGTTGATATTCTCTTGAACGAGTATCACAAAGAGAATCCATATTTTTATGTATATCGCCATCAATGCCACCTGCAATTGATTTTGCAAAAGTAAGTTTGTTCTCTTTATAACTTGAAAAAAATATTTTATAAGTCGCATCATAAATAAAATAAGTTAGAAGTCCTATTACTGCTATGTTAAAGCCTATTACAAAAAAGAAAAGCTTCCACCGGACAGAAATTTTCATTTTAATTATTTTATTTAAATTTTAGAAACAAATATATAAAAGATAATTTATTGTAATATGTTCTGATATAATTACATTAATTTTTATAAAAAAGAAAGAGGCTAATAAATACATAGCCTCTTCCTAACATTTCCAGTAAAAATTATTTTACAATCTGAATTTTGAACACATTAGATTCTGTTTTAGTATATAATTTCACAAAATAAATTCCGGAATTTAAATTTTCTAAATTCATTAAATGAACAAGGCTACTTATTTTATTCTCATTATACACTACTTTACCAGTAATATCTGTAATTAATATACTCTCTATTTCGTAAGTTGATTTAATGTTGATTAAGCCATTTGAAGGATTTGGATAAATACTCACAATGTTATCGTATTTATTCTCAACAATACCAACAGTGTTGTCTATAACAAATACTGCCTCAACTGATACGTCACCAGTAATAGTTAAATTAATAGGATTATTTGTTGTTTCTAAGCTATTAACAATCCATTTTTGGAAAACCATTCCAGGGTTTGGAGTTGCTAATAATGAAATTGTTGAACCATGTGCAAAATAATGTGTTCCTGCAGGAGGATTTGTGATTCCATTACCAGTTACACTTATTGTTACAGTATCCTGTGGAGTTGATGTAGCAGTAAAATATGCTTGTGCTGTTACATCAGAAATAATTGTTAAGTCTACATTTTGTGTAAAATATTCCACTGTATTTATTACCCATTTTTCAAAAGCAAAACCTGGTGCCGGTGATGCATATAAATGTAATACAGAACCATCGTGACAAATATGGATTCCTTCTGAAGGATATGTTGTTCCATTTCCCTGAGCAACAGCAACGCTTAACGAATGAGTTTCTACAAAATTTGCAATTGCTGTAGTATTTTGTGTAATTGTTATAACAGTATCAAAATCTGTTATAGTTTGTCCATTGATTACCCAACTAACAAATGCGTTGTTTAGGTCTGGAATCGCAGTAAGATTAACTGTACTTCCCTGGTTATAAACATATGATCCAACCGGAGGTATAGATGTGCCATTTCCTACATTAGAAATTTGCAGTGTAAATTGTGGAGAGATTGTTGGAATAAAATAAGCAGTAGTGGTAATATCAGTACTCATTGTTACCTGAATAGCCTGAGTTGTAAATTCATCTGTTCCAACTATCCATTTTTGAAACACATAACCTGAAGCAGGAGATGCAAATAAAATAACATTTGAACCTTCCTGATATGGATGAGTTCCAACAGATACATTAGTAGTTCCAGAACCGTTAACCGCAACTGTAAGTATATTGTTATGGTAGAAATGAGCATTTAGATAAACATCCGATGAAATCTGATCGTCGCAAGATGATTTTAGTGTAAACTTCAATCCGCTATAGGTTGATGCAATTGGACCTTTGCTAGCTGTTATTGTAGCATTTACACTACCCCCAGGAGCGATTGTATAAGGGTAAGGGACATTACCTACAACCGGGCTTCCTCCAATAGTTAATATTGCACCATCAGGATTACTGGTATGATCAAAAATTAAATCATATGTCATTGTTTCATTGCTTTGGCTAGTATTACTTAATTGCAAAACAAATACAGCTTGCTGAGTTTCTTCAACAGTTTGAGAGTATGTATTAGAAATTAACTGTACCCCCTCGCGTGGTAAAGTACCTTCTTCCCATGGGCAGCTTGAACGACCTGCAACTAATTTAAAAGTGGGCACTCCATACACTTTATCTCTTTTTATATCAACTGTATAACTATCACCTAAATCATCATCTGAAAGCACATACCCAACTGTTGTAGTTTGAGTTGAATCTGTAGAAACGATACTTCCCCAAGTAGATCTTCCGGAAACTGCAACTCCACCATAAAGACCAATTCCAGCAATAGAAGCCCCAATATCAACAGCAACCCCATAATTAATATAAAAATTAAAATCGAAAGAGTTAGATTCTGTTCTTGATGTTTCAACCGAATGATCATAAACTACACCTCCACTAAAAGTTCTATTCTCTATAAAATCAGCATTAGTAATATTATAATGATTACTATCAACTACCTGTTGCCAAACATTTAATTGATTACTAAAAAAAGCAGCCGAATCAAGTACGTTAATACTGGTGTAATGATCTGCAATACTCTGTAATTCAGGAATAATAACATCAGTTATATGAGATTCGGTATACATAAAGGTTGTTGAAATACCATCGGGTTGCATCATCAGTGTATTAGATATATCAATTTTACATGAATCAAAATCGTATAAAACAACATCAGAAACAGCATATAACATATTTATAGCACCTCCTATATAAACATCACCTGCTCCACCAATAATATCTACATTTCCAGAAGTCTGAAACATATCTGTTGTGGTTGATGTTATAACAGAAGCATCGGAAGTTAAACCGCCTGCACCCGTTCCAAATGATCCAGTAATATCTAATTGATTTGAAACTTCAACACTAACTTCTGCAACAAGTCCTACGGAGGTAGATATAGAAGGTCCTAACTGAGCTCTTATATATGTATCAACACTTCCTTCCTGTAAAAAGCTTGTGGAAAATGAATTTGAAATACTTGTATTCTGTGATAGATAGCTATAACTATTATCTCCGGGAGGATTATGTAAAATATGAAATGGCATTTGTGGTGTTGTTGTTGTAAATGTTTGCGAACGTGGTCTATGTCCAATAACAATTACATCAGAGTATATTGTGTCTGTTTGATTATCCCTGCAAAGTATTACCTGAATAAATTTCTTGTAAGGTGCAATAATATTTGGAGTACCTGGTGTCATTACATAATGTATGGTATCACCTTGATGATAATATAAGGTATCATGATTTACACTAACTCCAAGAGAAGAAATATTTTCCGAAATAGCAATATAACCGTCACCTGCGGGACAATTTGTACCATTAAATGATTCAAATGCATTAAAAACCAGATCGTATTGTGCATTCTGTTGCATTACAGGAAGAATTTCTCCTGAACATGTATGATAATCACTTAGCCCTGTCATTTGTAAAACAGGTAAAAGCCTGTAGACAAAATCCATAGTAGCAGTGTCATTATGGAAGTAAGGTTGATTTGACGAAGTTAAATCGATCATTCGAGGAGTAGAGAAATAAGCAAGTCCGTTTACTGAGGATAGAATTGTTTCATTAAATGAGGTAAATTCGACTACTGAAATCTTAATATTTCTGGCAGGTAAATTAATTGAATAAAATCCATTAACATCTGTCAATGTTGAATCGACAAAACAACCTGCTTCCTCTGATTCAAACCTAAGTTTGGCAACTCCAATATAACTATTACAACTTGCTGAAAAATATCCTTCTAGTGTATAATTTGTTATATCATCAAAATCAACATTGGTTACGTCTGCCGTAACACTCACTACACTGTCTATTGAATTAAATGTATGATTCTCAAGAAAAGGTTTAATAGTGTATGTTCCACCAATTGCAATTGTTAAATTGTATTCTCCATCAGCATTTGTAGTTACAGCAGTAGTATCGTTATTAAGAATTAATCGAACCCCGCTCATTGGACAAGTACCTTGACTAATAGTTCCTGAAACAATAAATGACGACAAATCAGTAAAATTAGCAGTAGCTGCAGCACCAGAATTTAATGTTACAATTGTTTGTGTTGGGCTAAATGTTCGACCTGCCAAAGTTGGCGTAACAGTAAAAGATGCACCCTGAAAATAATAAATATTCGGAATCTCATAATGTCCGTTTGCATCAGTTATTGAAGTATAAGTAGTGGTGGTATCAGATGGAAGAGCCGATCCCTGTAATTTAACAACAATTAGCACATTTGGAACACCAACACCAGTGGGGTTACTACCAGTGCTAGGTGTTTTAACATCTCCAACTATTCTTCCATTTGGCAGAGTTTTACCAAGGGCGTATTTATAAAACTCATTTGCTGTGCCTGGATTTACCTTAAGCTTATACAGATACGTATAACCAGCAATTAATCCACCAGAAAGAAGATCTTCATGAGATATATATGTGTTAAATGTACTACTATAAATTAAGCCAAAACCTGGAGTTGGTGGCACATTTGATCTATCAATAGCATATCCACTAGGCGAGTTTGTTCCACTAAAATTGTTCCATGTTAGAGTAATTTTGTTAGCTAAATTAGTTGTGGCTTGCAGGTTAAGGTTAAATGTAGAGCCTTGATCACCAGTAACCGCAGGAAGTTGAACTCCATTTGCAACTGCTCTAACCGTATAGGTTTTAGTCATTCCTTGTGAAAGCCCTGTGTGAGAATAATTAAGTTGTGTGCCTGGTACATTAGCTAGAAGAGTGGTACCATTTTCATAAACATTATATGATAAACTATTGTAACAAATTGTAGATATTCTAGACCATGTAATATCTATTTTGTCGCTGAATTTATTGTCGGTTGCCTGTACGTTATTAATAGGCTGATTTGAAGGAATTGTTACCGAAATCGTACTTGAAGTTACAGTATAATCACAAAAAGCACCTATATGTCGTATAGTTGCATAAATTGAAAGCACTGTTCCCGGAGCATAATTTGAGATATTGAAGTAATTGTATCCATAAATTCCATCAGGACTATTCCATGAACCATAATATGATTCGGTTCCGTTTATATAAATCCTAACATCATTATAATATTTTGTTAAACAAGCGTTGTCATCGCCACCCCAAGCAACTTTTAATTTATTGCAACCATTATCTACAAAAAAACCTGCATCAATACCAAATTGAGCATTTGCTTTTATATTAATCGATAAAAAAACAAACAAAAAAACAGGTAACAGTAAGAATTTTGAATTAATGCAATCTTGAATTTTCTTTTTCATATATTAAGGTATTTAGATATTTCATTCACAAAACTATATATTATAAATTTTATAAAATCAATAAATACCTTATAAAAACCTTAACAAAACAATTATAATTGAATAATAAATTTATAAAGGTTTTCTGAAGTAGATAATCCCAGTTTTTTTCTTAATCGTGACCTGGCAACCTGAATAGATTCTATTGAATTTTGTGTTAATGCTGACATTTCTTTTGAAGAAAACCCAAGCTTAACGTATGATAATATTTTGCAGTCTGTTGGTGATAAGCTTGGGAATTTTTTTGAGAGTAATTTTAAATAATCTTGATTTATTTCTTCATATCGGTTTTGAAAATCTTTCCAATTTATTAGCTTTAATGATGAAGTTATCTCGGCAATTAGTTCACTCAACTTTTCATCTTTTGTATTATTAATACAGTTTTTGATTAATTTAAGTTCGCTTAATATTTTACTGTGAAAAATACTAAGTTGTTTTAACATTAATGCGTTTGTTGTCAATTCTTTTTTTCGTTTATTAAGCAAATCGTCAAGATCTTCTATTAATTTGTCTTTTATAGAATTAAGATGAAATAATTCTTCATTCTTAGCATTAATTAACTCCTCTATTTCTTTTTGCACAGTGATATCTCTTACATTTACAACAACAGCATTTAATGCGGGATTGCTAAGGTGGTTCTGACCAACTGCCTCCATCCAAATATATGGCTTAGTTTTATGAATATGTTTGTATTGAATTTTAATAACTTTGTCTGGGTTTTGCAAAACATCACCCCAAGCCTGCATTACTTTAGGTAGGTCTTCAGGAATGATTACTTTTGAAAACGGACCAAGTAGTTCCTCTATAGAGTATCCAGTTGTTTTTTCAGCTGCATTGTTTAGGAAAACTTGATTTCCTTCAGCATCAATAAGACAAATAGAATCATTTGAGTTTTGAATAAGTAATTGAAATAATTGTTTGCTTGACAAAAGTTCAAATTCTATTTCATTTTTTCTAAGATTTAACTCTGCTTTATCCGAATCAGAATCTATTTTTTTCATTTTAAGTTTTCATTTTTTTGTAAATATATATAAATTCCTTTTTCGATATTATCAGACCGTTGCAAAATTCCTTTACGTCCATTGCTAACTCAGTTAAGCGATTTATGCGTTTTTAATAAGATTATTTGGCTCCTCACTATGATGAAGATTGCTTTAAGCTTGAAATGACTAACGGCTTTTTAAAGATAATGAACGGATTGAGTAGCGTGTGGTTAACTATGAAGTTAAATTCTAGGAAAAACATTGCATATTTAATAATTGAGCTATACTCGAAAAACTGGAGAAAAAATTAAAAGCAAATCATTAAATGATTCTTGCTTTACTTTCAGAATTAGTAACAGAGTAGATCTCTTAATTTGAATCCCTTCTGTTTTACTTTTTTGTACATAAGTTAATGTTTTGCTATGTAGCTAATTATCTATTCATTGTTGAAAGAAAACAATATTTAGTTTAGGCACCCATGATGAGAATTATTTCAATTTTACTTATAATTGCAGAAAATATGGGTTTTAATTTTTTTTGAATAATATATTAAAGATGAATTTATTTCTTACTGGTGCTACAGGATTTCTTGGAGGAGAGTTATTGATCACATTATCTAAGCGCACTGATATAAAAAAGATTTATTGTCTTGTAAGGGCAAAAAGTGAGGAAGAAGCGAATAAAAGGCTTAAACATGTATTTGATCTTCATAATGATTTGTATCAACCTGAAAGAATTATACCAATTATAGCCAATCTATTAGATGATGATTTAAAATCTAAGCTTTTTGCAATAAAAGAATTAGAAGATATAAACCTAATAGTTCATTCCGCAGCAAACACCTCATTTTCAAAAAATTGTGACGATCAGGTAAAAAAAGTAAATATTGACGGATTAGAGCATGTTTTAAACTGGGCAAAAGAACTTAAAAATTTAACTACATTCTGTTATATTGGAACTGCAACAATTTGCGGTAAGGATAATAAAGATAAAATTATTAAAGAAGAAGAATCACCAAATACCTTAGCTCATCATTTGGTTACATATACTTATACCAAAATGAAAGGTGAGATGATGTTAAGTAAATATTTACCTGAAGAAAAAATATTAGTTGTTCGCCCTTCCATTATTATGGGTGATAGTGTTAATGCAATTCCAAGATCATCTGTAATTCTTTGGACTCTGGCTGCATTCAACTATTTGAGATTAATTCCGGTAAACAAATTTTCGAAAATTGATATTATTCCTGTTGATTATGCAGCAAATGCAATAACAGAATTGTTGTTTGTAAAAAACAGATCGTATAGTGTTTATCATGTTTCGGCAGGAGTTGATTCTGCTACT
Organism: Bacteroidia bacterium; assembly: GCA_016218155.1. Classification (NCBI taxonomy): domain Bacteria; kingdom Pseudomonadati; phylum Bacteroidota; class Bacteroidia; species Bacteroidia bacterium. The sequence goes on along the minus strand of JACREQ010000008.1, from coordinate 76,623 downwards.
AACAGTGAATTATGTTGTCAGAAAATTGAATCTTATTTCCCAAATAAGCCATCTCATGAATTTGTTCAGAGGAAACTTGCAAATAATATGAGATTTTGGGCAAAAGGTAGAAATGAAGATATAGGTGATTTAGCTAATTTTCCAAAACATTTGGACTATTGGGAATCTATTTTAACAGAAAAAGGCAGGCTTAGAATTCTTTTTGCCGGCTTAGAACCATATTTTGATTTTATTGAATTAGGTCAGGTTTTCGATAATACCCGACTTTTAAAAGATATTACATTACCCAAGCCAAAACCTGCTCACGAATATATTATAAATAATATTGAATTTCTAGAGTCAATTGATATTTACGAGGGGGCTATTGATCCTTGATTCCGCTTTTTAATCATCCTGAGTGATTGTAATGAGCATGAAGAAGGACTCGAAGGATGATATGTAAATTCACACTTCTGGTACATCAGAGTGACAACTATACTTTTAAATAGTTTTTCCTTGCCACACAAAGCACGAAAAATGTTTTGTGAAATCTTCTTTAGTGTTTTCGAAAATCCCATATACAGCTGAACCGCTTCCTGTCATTGAAGCATAAACAGCACCAAGTTTATACATTTTATCTTTTAGCTCTTTTATTTCTGGATAAACTGAGAAAACAACAGTTTCAAAATCATTTTTGATAATATTTTTCCAATATGTTATAGTATTTGAATTTAAAAGTGATTTAAGGTCTCGTCTGTTAGATTCGGGAATTGAATTTTTATATGCCCAAGCGGTATTAATGTGGATGCCAGGATGAGCTATAACTATTCTATAATTTGTTAGGTCTATTTTAAATTCTTCTAATATTTCACCTCTGCCATAAGCCATGCAAGGCTTATTGTCAATAAAAAATGAACAATCACTACCGATTGTTGCAGCATAATCTTTTAATTTATTTTCAGAAATATCAAGATTAAAAAATTTGTTGAGAGATTTTAATAAAAAAGCTGCATCGGCAGATCCACCGCCTAATCCGGCACCTGTTGGAATTGCTTTGTGCAAATGCATTGAAACAGGAGGTAGGGGGTATCCTTCTTTTAAAAGTTTGTATGCTTTTGTGCAAAGATTATTGTCTGAATTAACATCAAGCACAATACCTGAACATGTGAATGAAAATTCTTCTGCTTTAATAAACTCAAGTGAATCGCACAAACCAACAGGAATCATTAATGTCTCAATATCATGAAATCCGTCATCTCTTTTTCTCAAAATATTAAGACCGAGATTAATTTTAGCATTAGGGAAAAAAATCATAACAAATAATTATGAGATTTTCATTGTTTCTTTACCGAAATGTATTCCTGCAACAATAATATCATCGAGTTGAGGGTTATCACCACACCATTCAATAATAGTTTTATCAAGTATTCTACCTTGTTCTTTCATTGGTTGAGTGGTAATTTTAATCAACAACTCTTTAAGTGATTTATATTTAAATTTCTTTCCGTGTGGTCCTCCAAACTGATCTGCATAACCATCAGAAAACATGTAAATAGAATCACCTGCCGAAAATGGTATTTTTTCGCAACTAAAAGGTTGTTTGTTTATGTGAACACCGATAGGCATTTTGTCGCCCTTATACTCAGTAAGGAAGTTGTTACGAATAAAATATAGAGGATTGTTAGCACCTGAGAATTCAAGTTCTTTCTTTTCCCAGTCAACAATTATCAAGCAAATATCCATTCCATCTTTAGACTGTCCATCCTGACCTGTTTGTCTTAAAGATAAAATTACGTTTTCACGAAGTTGGTTAAGTAGTTCATTTGAGCTGATAATTGGGTGCATACCTATAACTTCATCAAGAAAAGCAATACCTAGCATACTCATAAAAGCACCAGGTACACCATGACCGGTACAGTCTGCAATTGCAAGATAAGTTCTGTTTTCTCTGTGAGAAATCCAGTAAAAGTCACCGCTAACAATATCTCGTGGTTTATAAAGTAAAAATGATTCGGGGAAATATTTTGCTATTTCTGCTCTTGTTGGTAACAATGCTTCCTGAATATTTTTGGCATAATTAATACTGTCAGTAATATCTTTATTTTTTTGCTCTACAATTTCTTTTTGTTTTACAACCTCAGTAGTCCTTTCTCTAACTGTTTTTTCCAGTCTTATTTTATCTTTTCTAAGTGCAGCTTCTCTGTATTTTATAAAAAGGAATATTAATATTATTATAACAAAAATTGCAGGAATAATAAACCACATTGATAAATACCATGGAGGATTGATCTCAAATGAATAAGTAATAGGTGTTTCATTCCAAACTCCATCGTTATTACATGCTTTTACTTTAAAAGTATATTTACCAGGAGGAAGTGCTGGGAAGTTTGCGTAATTTATTGACATAGCAGGAGACCATGAAGTGTCAATTCCTTCCATCATATATTTGTATAAAACTTTTTCTGGTATGGATAAGCTGTTAGCAGCGAAATTAAAGGTAATGTTGTTAATGTCGTAAGGTAACACAATATTAATAGGTAAACCTGATTTAGCATCAATACCATTAGAATATTTTGACCAGTCTTCTTTATTAAAATCGTATAAAATACTTGTAATATACGTATCTGGTTTTCTAATATTTAAAATATCTTTTTCAGGATCATACATTGTAACACCGTCCACAGTTCCAAACCAAATTCTGCCAATACTGTCTAAATAGCAAGCGTTTCGGTTGCACTCAAGACCCATAAACCCTTCAAGTTTTCCGTAATGTTTTAATTCTATTTTTTTATTTGAATTATAGGCTTTTAAATTTAATCTGTCTAATCCCTGGTTGGTGCCGATAAAAAGGTAATCGCCTGTTTTGTCAATAATTATCAAATAAATATTATTTGAAGTTAATCCTTTTGATTTATCGATTTTTTCAAAAGTTTTATTGTTGTAGCAATATATTCCTTCTTTTGATGCAATCCAATAGTTATTTTGTTTGTCTTGTGTTACAGAATTTATCTGACCTTCAATAAAATTATCTTTTTCTGTAAAATGTTTTAAAGTTATTCCATTATATACATATAATCCTTCCTGAGTACTAATCCAATAACTGTTGTTATTATCCTGAAAAATATTATAAACTGAAATTTTACTTAACTTATTAATTTCTGAATTGTTTTCTATTATTGTTGTATCTGAAAAAACTACAATTCCGCTTCCCATTGTTCCGCACCAGATATTGCCATTGTTATCTAGAGTTAAACAATTAAATGATTTGTTAGGGAGTTTCTTATTAATAGTTACGCCATAAAACTTTTTGTCGGCAGTATCATTGGTAATGTGAATAAATGAACTGTCATTTATATTAAAAATACTTAATCCACTCCAGGTACCAAACCATGTACGGTTATTTTTATCCTTAACAATAGAAAGGACATTACTTCCGATTAATGCTTTTCTTACTTCTTTTAAAATCTGTTGTTTATTTCTTTTTCGAATCTCATTATCCTTTATAGAACTTTCAGTCCTGAATGTTCCAAAATTGTAAAAGTTTTTGCCTAGGGGTTCATTGGCTCTATAATTAGAAACTCCTCCACCAAGGCAACCAATCCAAAGTTCTTCTTTTTGGTAACCTTTATATATCGAAAATACATTGTTATTATGTAATTTACTTGATGTGTTCCAGTTTCTAAAGGCTGTTGGTGGAATTAAAATTAGTCCGTTTTCTGTTCCAACCCATAAATTTTTCTCGTAATCTTTAATTATTACTCTGATTGAATTAAACTTGAGATTTTGTTTTGGCAAACAGGTAGGAAATGCATTATTTGAATTATAACAGTATTCAAATAACCATCCACGATAAGTTGATAATGTTATACTATTATCATTATTTATTAATGAACTGGTGAAGCTTTCTGATGTGAATAATGTTAGAATTGTATCTTTTAATAAAATATTTAATCCTTGTAATGTTCCAATAAGTAAATTGTTTTTATTATCCTGATTAATTGTAAATATTGTATTGCTTGATAGCCCATTATTCTTTGTCAGATTAACAACATTATTTCCGTTTATTTTAAATATCCCATTTAATTTTGTTCCAAGCCATAAATTAAACGTATTATCTTCAAATATTGTATAAATTGTAGATTGAGAGATTTCTGAAGATATATTTAATGCAGTTACTTTGTTATCTTTAATTGATGCAATTCCCTTACTTGTTCCAGCCCAGATTGTGCCGTTATGATCCTGAAATACTTTCCATACAGAATTATCAGGAAGACCATTTTCTGTTGTATAATTTGTTATTATTTTACCTGAAATTTTAGAAAGACCCTTATCGGTTCCTGCCCATATATCTCCATTTTTATCCTGAATAATTGAATATACTGTATTCCCTGCTAAGCTATCATCTTTGGTTATGTTTTTAAATTTTACACCATTATAAACATTTATTCCGCCACCAACTGTTCCAATCCAGATATTGCCTTTTTTATCCTGACAAAGTGAAAAAACCTGAGATTGAGCAAGTCCATCCTGAACTGTAAAAACACGACTGTAAATATTTTGAGAATATGAATAATAAGAAGTAAATATAAATATAGTTAGTAATGTAAATGATAAATAAGAAAACTGCTTTTTCATTCTTTTTAATATATGGTTTAAAAGTATAAAATATTTTACAAAAAAAGAATGAAAGCAAAAAAAAAGGGGCTAGTGCCCCTTTAATATTTTAATACCATGTTGACCGGTAATCTTTAATGTCTGCTAATTTTTTGAGAGCTTCAAATGCCTGATAATCTACTCTTGATTGAACTTCGTTTGATAATTGCATTTTAGCCATTTTTTCATCAACTGGTTGCTGACCTTTTGATTTGTTACTTACTACTAGCATGAAAACTCCATTATTACCTTTTACTGGGTTTGAAATTTTACCTTTATCTAGATAACATGATGTTGCAACTACATTTGGCTCAATTCCAACGCCTGGTAATGAGAATGAATTAAAATTAAGAGCAGTAGCATCCTGAGGCATTAGGTTTAATTTCTGAGCAATTGCATCAATTGAACCTGCTGAAGCAGCAGCTTTAAATTCAGCTGTGAATTTCTCTGCTTTTTTGTCTTTTTTTACTAAAGTAGTTAACTGATCTTTAATTTGATCTTTAGGAGCAATACCTTTTTCGCGAACTTCTGATAGATAAGCTACAACAAATTTGTCCTGATATTCGAAAGGTGTAGAAACTTCAGCTTTATTTGCTTTATATGCCCACCTGATAATATCTCTTGGAGTTTCTAAACCAGCAATTTGTCTGTCATTCTCGCGTAAATTACTTGCTAGTTTTTTAGTTAAATTTTCTTTTGTAATAGCAGCTTCGAATTTTTCTTTTGTAGAATTTACACCAGCAAATTGATAAACTTTTGTTTTAATTGTCTGGTATGTTTCTGAACTAGGTTCTATTTGCCAGTCAATAAATGCAATTTCTGCTTTATTGCTTTCTGCACTTTTTTCTATTATTTTAATAATGTGAAAACCAAATTGTGTTTCGGCAATTACTATATCACCTTTCTTACCATTAAATGATGCGTCTTCGAAAGGTTTTACCATCATTCCGGGTTTAAACCATTTTAAGTCACCACCTTGTTGTGCAGATCCTTTGTCGTCTGAATATTGCATTGCAAGAGCAGCAAAGTCGCCACCTTTTTCAATTACAGATTTTAAGCTGTCAGCCATTACTTTAGCCTGTTCTTTAGTTCTTTTTTCATTTGGTCCTATAAGTATATGGCTAGCATTTACTGAGTCGGCAATATTTTTAAATGACATTAAACGTGCAACTCTGTAAACATTATTTTCAATATATGGTCCATATACAAAACCAGGTTCAGCTGCAAAAATAATACTGTCAGCTGGAGGAAGAAGTGAAGTTTTTGAATAAAGTTTTTCAGCGTAAGGCACATCTGAATTTCTATTAACAAAATCAGGTATTTCTGTAATAGTTTGAAATTCAGTTTTTATTTCTTCCATTTTTGTTCTGATTTTCTCAATATCTTGTGCTGAAGGTAATACATCAAAAACTACATATTCAATATCTCTTGAAGCTTCTTGTTCAAAAAGATATTTATGTTCGTTATAATACTTTTCAATTTCTTCATCTTTAACAGTTATTGAAGAGTCAGAAACTTCACCGTACTTTTTCATTGCAAAGCGTATATCAACAAGATTAGAAGCATCTTCGGCATATTGTTTTGCTTCTGCTGAAGTTGTATATAACCCTTTTTTAACAAGTGAATAATATTTGTTTAATAAACGAGAATGCTCTAATTGTTTTTCAAAAGCAACCCAGCTTAATCGTGCTGCACCTGTTTCGTCCTTATCCATATTTGCTAAAAACTGTTTAACAAGGTTTGGATCAAATTGGCCAGTTTGCTCATTTTTAAAAATTGGAATTTGTAATACTTGTGGATCTATATTGTTTCCAACTACCATATCTTGTAATTCTGTAGCATTAACAGTAATTCCCAATTCGCCTAAATTATTAGCCAATACAAAGTCAGTAATTATTGATTCCCATGCCTGATCACGAATACTCTGTGTGGTTTCTTCGTCAGGAGTTGTTTCTGTTCTAGTATTTCTTTGATAATTTGCTATCAGTTCATTAACTCTTTCTTCGTATAGTTGAATCGGAACTGCTTCGCCAGCAACTTCAGCAACATCAGTTTTATTGCCCGAATTAAAAAGTGTGTTATTTGAAACAAGATCACTTAAAATAAAAGATAGAAGTGCAAGCCCGATAACTATTGATATTAGTAAACCTGCACGATTTCTGATTGTTTGTAATGTAGCCATTTTTATTAAATAATTTCCAATTTATTTTAGGGCACGAATATATAAAAAAAATACAACTTATGATGTAATTATTCTTGTACAATTTTTAATTGCACTAATTCAATTCGTGTGTTTGTAACTCTCAAAATTTTAAATGAATAATGACCAATAATTATTGTTTCGTTAATTTTGGGAATATTTTCATGGTTATAAAGAATATAACCAGCAATAGTTTCGTATTCATCTGTATCCGGAAAATTCAGTTCATACTTTTCGTTCAGATAGTCAATTTCCAATCTACCTGAAAGTAGATATTCAAAATCGTTAATTTTTTTATCTTCAAGATCATCGGTATCATGTTCATCTTTTATTTCACCAAAAATTTCTTCCATAATATCTTCAATAGTAACCATACCTGATGTTCCTCCAAATTCATCAACAACAACTGCTACACTTCTTTTTTGTTGAATAAATGTTGCCAATAATTTATTAGCAGGCATAGTTTCCGGTACAATAAGTACTTCGTGAACAATCTCATTAAGGCTTTTTGGTTTTAAAAATAGTTCCGATGAGTGAACATATCCAATTATTGTATCTATATTATTTTTATAAACTAGAATTTTTGAATAACCTGTTTCGATGAAAATATTTTTAAGATTTTCTATAGTGTCATTTGTTTCTATTGCTATTATTTCTGTTCTTGGGACAATGCATTCTCTAAGTTTTATTTTGCTAAAATCAAGAGCATTCTGAAAAATTTTAAGTTCGTATTCATCATCGTCAATACCATTTTTATTTTGCATTCTCTCATTTATGTAATTGTCGATATCAACCTTTCCAAATACTATATTATTATTTTTTTTAATATTAGCCTTAAAAACTCTTTTAAGTATTATGTTTGAAAAGTTTATAGTTGCCCAACTAAGAGGGTAAAAAAGAAAATAAAAAATAGATACAGGTATTGCAAAAATATTTAAAAATAGATTTGAATTTAATCTGAAAATTGTTTTGGGTAAGAATTCGGCAAAAAATAGAATTATAAATGTTGATATAAGCGTTTGTAATATTAAAATTCCGGATTCTGAATCTGTAAAATGTGATATTGGATCAGTAAGGATTTTTGCCATAAAAATACCATAAACAACTAATGCTATATTGTTGCCAATAAGCATTGTGGCAATATATTTTTTAGGATGAGTAATAAATAACGAAATAATATTTGAACTTTTAAAGCCTTGTTTCTTTTCAAGTTCTATTTGCAATCTGTTAGAAGAAAGGAATGCGATTTCCATTCCCGAGAAAAATGCTGAAAAAATAAGAGTTATAAATATAATTATAAGAATAGCACTCATTTTTTAGTGTTGTTATGGTCTGAGAATTTTCGCATTGCGCGCCGGAGCATGTACATAAATGCAGAGATAGCTGCAATAATAAAAAATACTGCACTTTCTTTAAAACCAGTTGTTACTACTTTATATGATCCTGTTACTGCTCCGAAAATTGTAAGTGCAAGCCATACATATTCCAATATTACTGTCCCTTTTTTATTCATCTTTTACATTTATTGTTCCTTTACCTTTTTTAAGAGTCCATTTATTAAAAGTCTCATCGGCTTCAAAACTATTGCCAGTAATAATTCCATCTGAAGTAGTTACCCTGCAAAAGCTATTGGAATAAATTATATGTTTGTTTTCATCCCAGAAAAGTTGTTCGGTATTAAGCATTTCACCTTTAATGTTTTGTGTTACAACATTAGTTTTGGCTTCCCATATTTTTTTACTTTCCCAGTGTTTTCCATATTCTGCAGTAATACTTGATTCAACTATTGGGTAATCTTTAAAAGTTTCTATTTTAAATCCTTTTTTAAACTCAAGAAAAGTATCTTTTTCTGATAAATAATAAGCAGATTCTTTTGCAAAACCTTTTAAAACTATTTTTCCTGAATCGGTTCTTAAAATTTCTACATCTTTTGCAAAAATCATTGGCTTAGCTGATAAATCAACTATTGCATTTACGGTTTCTAAATCATTGGTACATGATTGCAATAAAGTTACTCCAAAAACCAGAACCGCAAAAAATACTATTATTTTAGATTTTAAAATTTTCAATTAAAGAATTATTTATTTAATACTTTATTAATTGAATCTTCTCTTTACAAACCAGATATCGTAAAGGCTTAAGTTTACTGTTACCTGAAAATAGTTCTCTTTTATTAGGCTGTTTGCTGTTGTTCCTCTTTGTCCAACTTCTAATGCAACATTAATTATTGTAGGAAGCTTTTTTCTTAATCCAGATACCTCGCCCTTGTCTGGTTTTCTTAATGGTAAGCCAAACCCTAAACTGAAACCATAGTCAGTTATATTTGTATTTCTTAGATTTAAATACGATTTAGTATAATGTACACCTAATCTGTAGTGTATCATTTTTAAATAATTGTTTTGACGAAATGGGTCTGGGTTTATTTGAGTTCCAAATGCTAATGTGTGACTGTCAGAAAGAGAGTCGTTTATATTAAAGAATCGGGCAGCTGACCATTGTTGCCATCTGTAATCCAGAGCAAAAGTAACTCTGTCTTTGCTAATATAAGCAAAACCTACACCTACATTCATTGGAAAGCGTATAGCACCTTTTTTATTTACCTGGTTTTCGATAGTGTCAATCTTTACAGTTCCGCCAATATTTAAATACTTTGTTACCATTGAGGTATTTTTAGCATTCATGTCATTTTGGTTATCAAAGGTAAATCCGGCAATAATTGTGTATTTGTTTTTTCTTTCTGTTCTTGTAATTTCCTGATGGTTATAAATGTATTGTGCTCCAAATCTGAATCCTAAATCATTTATAATGATTTTATCTGAGGTGTACATGTCAAATACATTTGCTTCATCTGGAAAAACAGATGAAGTATGTCTTTCTAATGCGCCAAAATAATATGAGGTATTAAATCCTACAGATAGGCTTTTAGTGTTATAAAATGTTAATTTTTTATTTTCTTCCAGAATTCTTGTGAGAGTATCTGATTTTGTAAATAATCTAAATGCATTTCCAATATAAAATTGGTTTATTCCACCGTTACCCCTATAGGTGTTTTCAAGGTTTAAAGTATCGATTGTTTTAATATCAGAAATGTCATAACCTACATTGCTGTATGGAGATAATCCAATACTACTTGCCCACCATTTAGTAACCGGAAAACCTGCAGAAAAGTGGCTTAAATCAATATTGTTAACTTTATTACTCACAGCATCAGATTTGTAAGTTGTGAATCTTCCGGTAACTGATATGTCAAATATAAATGAAAGTGTATCGAAAGCAGTATATGATGCTGGATTAATGCTGTTTATTGCATGGTTTGAGCGTAAGGCAATTCCTGTTCCTCCCATTGCAAGCCCTGGTTGAAATGAATTTCCGGCTAAATCTCCAATACCAAACCTTGAATAAGGTGAGCTTGAAAAACTTTGTGCACCTGCTTTAATTCCAAGCATAGCACATAAAATGATAATAATACTAAATGTTTTTTTCATTAATTTCTAAAATTCGATGTAAGCCTAATGCAACAAGATTTGGTTGTACAAAGATGGGTTTTTTTAAGTTTCTTTCAAAAAAAATGGAATCACCACCTGTAATTATAACTTTTAAGTTATTATATTTTTTCTCTAAATTATTTATGTATCCTTCTGTTTCATATAGTATTCCGTATTGGACGCCAGCATGTATCGAATTTATTGTATTATTTCCGGGATAGTTAATTTCATTTAAATAACTTAATTCAGGAAGTCTTTTTGTAAAATGAGCAAGTGCTTTATATCTTGTTGTTAAACCTGGTGAAATTGCTCCCCCTAAATATTCATTTTTATTATTTAGTAAGTCAAAAGTAATTGCTGTACCTGCATCAATTATTAAGCAATTATTATTCGGAAATAATGTAAACGCACCTATTGCTGCACAAAGTCTATCTAAGCCCAGAGTTTCTGGTGATAAATATGAATTTTTTATTGGAATTTTGGTTTGGTGAGAAAATACAATAAAATTGTTAACAGTTTGATATAATGAAATAAGTGATTCTGGAATAAAATCTTTAACAGAGCAAACAATAATAGAATTAATATTATTATCTGAAATTTCTTTTGCAGTTAACTCCAATATATCCTGATTGCTGGTAACAATATGTGAATCAATAATATTATTGTTTGCAAATCTAGAAATCTTGGTATTAGAATTTCCTATATCTATGGTTAAATTCATTTGAAATGTAATTCTAATCTAAATAATTTAAATATTCATCATCAAATAATAAATTTAAAAGTAATTATAAACTCGTTAAATATTATTTTCTTGTAAATTTGTATTTTTATTGTAAAGTGCATTTTCAATTTGGGAGTAAAATTAAATAATTTTCAGATTTATTTAAGAATTAGCAGATGAAGGGAAAGAAAATAATTATCGTTGAGGACGATAAGATGTTGTTAACGGTTTTTTCACTGTTCGTAAATGAATTAGGGCACGATGTTCTTGGTGCATATACTGATGCGTCAGATGCAATAAAAAAATGCGGGGAAACCAGACCTGATGTAGTACTAATGGATATAAATCTTCCGGGAAGTATTGATGGGATTACTGCTGCTGAAAAAATTTATCATGAATATGATGTTCCGATTATTTATGTGTCAAGTTATACTGATGAAACAACTGTAAGTAAGGCACTAAAATCATCAACTTATGGTTACCTTGTTAAACCGATTGATAAAGTTACGCTTGGAATTACAATTGATTTGGTTTTTTCAAAACATAAGAATGATCATCATGCAAGGGTTAGTGAAAATCTTATTGATCATATTAATGATGGTATTTTTACAATTTCACTAAATGGGAAAATAACTTATTGCAATAAAGGTGCTGAATCAATTTTTGGATTAAAAAGAGAAAAAATAAATGGACTAAATTTTCATGATCTTTTTAAAGGAAATGGGGATATTACTTCAAATATATTAGAAAAAACATTAGAAACTGAAAGATTAGAAACTGAAATTTCTTTTGTTTCAAATGAAGGAGAAATAAAGCATGCTTTTCTATCATTGTCTGTTCTTAATGATGAAATTGATGAAGTATTTGGTTTAGTTTGTTATTGTAAAGATATTACTTCAAAAATGAAGGCCGAAGAATCGGCTAAAAACTATATAGCAAATTTAAAAGCAATTTTTAATGGTGCTACCGAGGCTATTTATTTGGTTGATAAAGAATTGCAATTGATAGAGCTGAATAAATTAGCACAACGTTATCAGATTAAAACTTTTAATAAAGAAGTTGTTGCAGGTGATTCAATCTTTGATGTGTTTTATTTTTTGTCACATGATGATTTGGATAATTTATTTAAATCTGCATTAGAAGGTGTTTCACATTTTCTTGAAAGATCTGCGTTAATTGGAAAAGAATACAGGTATTTAAAAATAACAATTTACCCGGTAGTTTATCAGGAAAATAATAATATTGATAGATTTTGTATTTCAATATTAGATATTACCGAGAACAAAAAGATTGAAAAAGATTTAGAAGAAACAAAAAATGAATTAAAACCTTTATTTGATAGTAGTATCCAGCGATTTTATTTAAGCGATCTTAATTATAAGGTAGTGACATTTAATAAAGCTGCACGCGATGTTATTATGAAGGAATTTAGTAGGGTAATACAACGCGGTGATAATGTGTTAGATTTTGTTCCAGGTGAAGAAAGGCAGAAAAATTTTATTCAGAAGTTTGAAGAAGCAAAAAAGGGCCATAGTATTGTATATAAGGAAATGATAGTAATTAGGGAAATGGAAGTATGGAATGAAACCCATCTCGATCCGGTTATGAATCATAGAGGAGAAATTTATCGTGTACTTATTTGGACTCTTGATGTTTCTGAACGTGAAAAGAACTTAAACGAACTTAAAGAAACTCAAGAACGTTATGCCCTGGTTGCTAAAGGTGGAAATGATGGTATTTGGGATTGGGATATTTTAGAAAATACAGTTTATCTTTCACCACGGTGGAAAAACTTACTTGGATATGAAGATTATGAATTAAAAAATGAGTTTGGTGTTCGGGATGGATTTATACATAAAGATGATTATGACCACGCAAAAAAATGTTTGGATGATTATCTTGATGGAAAAACACAGTATTATGAAAACGAACTCAGATTAAAACATAAAAACGGGCACTTTGTTTGGGTAATTGAAAGGGGTGTTTTAATGCATGATGAAAATGGCAAACCAATTCGTTTGGCAGGTTCAATAACCGATATTTCACGCCTTAAAAAAGTTGATGAAGAAATTCATACAACTAACAAAATTTTGCTTGATGAGCGAAATATGTTTCTGCAAGGGTCTGTTGTTATTGCAAGAGTTAAGGCAACAGATACATCAAAGGTAGCATATATCTCAGAGAATGTTAAACATATTCTGGGATATACACCTCATGAATTCTTAACAGGTATTGTTACATATGATTCATTGATTCATCCTGATGACAATGTATTTCATATAAAAGAAAGAAAAGAAGCATTAGCAAGAAATGCTTCTCATATAGAGTATTCGCCTTACAGAATGATGCGTAAAGATGGCAGTTATTTGTGGGTTAAAGATTTTGCAAGTAACATCAGAGATGAAGATAATGTTATTACTGATATTTTAGGCTATTTTATTGATATAACAGAACAAAAAAATACAGAAAGAATTCTTTTAGAAAGTCAGAAAAAATATTTCTCGATGTTTAAAGAGGGGAGTGATGCTATTATTATTGTGGATAAGGACAATGTTTTTGAGTGTAATGAGAAATCAGAAAATCTGTTTGGATATTCCCGTGAAGAATTAGTTGGGATGAATGTTATTGCTCTTATGCCCGAAAGTCAGCCTAATGGAATGTTGTCAGTTGAAAAAAGAAAAAAGAAAATAGCTGAGGCATACAATGGCGAAAAAAGTACATATTACTGGCAATATAAAAAGAAAGATGGTTCTGTATTCGATGCTGAAGTAAGTTTAACTGTACTTACTTTAAATGAAAAACAATACATGCATGCCAGTATCAGAGATATTTCTGAACGTAAAAATATTGAAAGAAATCTTCGCGAGAGTGAACAAAAATACAAAGCATTATTGGATGCTATTCCTGACTTGTTATTTATAGTTGATAGAAATGGTTTATATTCATATTTTAAACCGGATATTTATCACGAATTGGAAGTGCCCGTTGAAAGTGTTATTGGTAAACGTTTAGAAGATTTTTTTACTGGAAAGATGTTAGAAAAAGTTCGCGATTGTATTATTGACTCTCTTGATAATTCAAAAGTGCAGGTTGTAGATTACGAGCTTAATTCTCCTATGGGAATGCGTTCGTTTGAAGCAAGAATCTCTCCAATTGATAAAGACCATATTTTGATGCTGGTAAGGGATAAGATTCAGAGCGGGGAATATGCTAATAAGTAACGTTTCGGTTATTTGTTACATTTTGAATAAAACTTTCCAGTATTTGATTTGCTTTTTCAATACTGCTTACCTTATCAAAATTCAAAGACAACTTATCGTTAGTTTCTTTTAATCCGGAAGCACTTTTTGATGTATGAATATATTGCAAAATGTTACTAAAAAACGGTGAGCTATAATATGGTGAAGATTTATCGGTAATAAAGTAACAAATAAAACGGTTTTGTTTTAATATTATTTTTTCAAAACCGAGTTGCTTTGCTTTCCAGCGAAGCCTTAATACATCAAATAATCCTAAAACTTCTTTAGGTAGTTTCCCAAACCTGTCAGTTAACGAATCAGAAAAAAGTTGAAGTTGTTTTTCGTTTTCAATATTATCAAGTTCACGATATAACTTAATTTTTTCTGACATGTTCTCAACATATTTTTCCGGAATAAAAAGTTCCATATCTGTTTCTACAACGCAATCGTGAGAGTACTCTTTGTTAACAGAAGACAGATCGGCTGTTTTTGGTGCAGGTGTTATATTCTGAAATTCGCTTTCGTGTAGTTCTAACATTGCTTCCTGAAGAATTTTTTGATATGCATCAAATCCAATGTCAGCAATAAAACCGCTTTGTTCCCCCCCTAGTAAATTTCCTGCACCACGAATATCCAAATCCTGAAGTGCAATGTTAAAGCCGCTTCCCAATTCGCTAAATTCTTCAATTGCCCTTAATCTTCTTTTTGAATCAGTGGGTAAGGTGTCAATTGGTGGAGCCATAATATAACAGAATGCTTTTCTGTTTGAGCGACCAACCCTGCCACGTAACTGATGCAAGTCGCTTAAGCCGAACATGTGCCCGTTGTTAATTATAATTGTGTTTGCATTCGGAATATCTAAACCGTTTTCTACAATTGTTGTTGATATTAAAACATCATTGTTCCCATTAATAAAATTAAGCATCAATTTTTCCAGTTCTGCCGGTTTCATTTGTCCGTGACCGACTGCGGTTCTTGCATGCGGACATATTCTTTTTATTAAAAGTTCTACTTCCTGAATGTTTTGTACGTGATTGTGTACAAAAAATACTTGTCCATTGCGGTTAAGTTCATAATTTATTGCATCACGAATCAGGTCTTCGTTAAAAATGTGTACTTCCGTAACAACAGGCTGACGGTTTGGTGGTGGAGTGTTTATAATTGACAAGTCCCTTGCGCCCATTAATGAAAACTGTAGTGTGCGAGGTATTGGTGTAGCAGTTAAAGTTAATGTGTCAACATCTATTCTTATTGAACGTAATTTTTCTTTTGCAGCAACACCAAACTTTTGTTCTTCGTCAATAATTAAAAGTCCAAGATCTTTAAATTGTACTTCTTTGTTTAGTAATTTATGTGTGCCAATAACAATATCTATTTTACCTGCAGATATTTCTTTAAATATCTCTTTTTGTTCGGCAGCAGTTTTAAACCTGCTTAGGAATTCAATTTTACAAGGGAAATCTTTTAATCTGTCAGAAAAAGTATAATAATGCTGAAGTGCCAAAATTGTTGTAGGAACTAACACTGCAACTTGTTTACTATCTGTTACAGCTTTAAAAGCTGCACGAATAGCAACTTCTGTTTTTCCAAATCCTACATCACCACAAATTAATCTGTCCATCGGAACAGCTTGTTCCATATCAGCTTTTAAGGCATTAGTAGCTTTTTCCTGATCTGGTGTATCTTCATAAATAAATGAAGCTTCTAATTCTTTTTGTAAATAAGTGTCGGGAGTAAATGCAAAACCTTTTTGTTGTAATCTTTTTGCATAAAGGTCTATAAGATCTCGTGCAATATCTTTTACTTTATTTTTTGTCTGTTGTTTTAATCGTGTCCAAGCACCAGTACCAAGTTTATTAAGCTTTGGAACATCGCCATCTTTACTTTTATATTTTGAGATTTTATGCAGTGAGTGTAAATTAACAAAAAGTATGTCTTTGTCTTTGTATACTAATCTTATTTGTTCCTGCCATTTTCCATTAAGATTTACTTTTTCTAAACCACCAAATACTCCAATCCCATGGTCAATATGTACAATGTAATCGCCGGGATGCAGATTGTAAAATTCGTTAAGAGTAATGGTTTCGCTTTTCAAAAAATCATCTCGTAACTTGTATTTATGGTATTTTCCAAAGATCTGATGGTCTGTATAACAACATACTTGAAGATCGTTATCAATAAATCCTTCATGAATATTAAGCGACCTTGTTTCAAAAAGTCCAGGAATACCCATATCGTCAAAAATTGCATTAAGCCGCTCAATCTGGTGTGGGTTATCCGATAAAATATACACTTTGTATTCTTTAGATTTTCTGTCTATTAAATCAGAACCTAATAAATCAAAGTTTTTATTAAATGAGGGTTGTGAAGCAGTACTGAATTGCAAAATCTGATCATGCTTTTTTATGCAACTTACTCCGGTTTCGAAAATTGTGAAATTTGTTGTATTGTCAAATAATTCCTGAGCAGTTCCAAGTAATTCGGAATTATTAGAATTAAATAGTTCAATTTGTTTTTCAAATAAACCTGAATCTTTTAAAAATACTATGGGTTCATTTTTGAAGAATGAAAATAATGTAGAATTTGCTGAGATTCCGTCTTTCTGATTGAAATCTGGTACAATTGCAAACTTTTCAAATTCTTTTATGCTTAATTGATTTTCGATATTAAAACTGCGTATGTTGTTAACTTCATCGCCAATGAAATCAATACGGTAAGGGTTTTCGTCTGAAAAAGAAAAAATGTCTATAATGCTTCCCCTAAATGCATACTGACCGGGTTTGTATACGAAGTCTGCGCGTTCAAAATCATAGCTTACTAAAACTTCTTCAATAAATGAAGATGAGACTTTTTCACCCTTATGTAGTATTAAAGTATTATCACTAAGATTTTCACTGCTTATAACTTTTTCAGAAATAGCTTCGGGATATGTAACAATTAACAATGAATTACTGGCAGAAGAAACTTTTTCTAAAACACCGGTTCGTATAACAGAATTTGCAGTATTTAAATCGTTGATATTATATTTTTTTCTGAATGAAGATGGAAAAAAAAGAACATTTTGTTCGTTAAGAATACTGAATATATCTGAATAAAAATTTGCAGCTTCTTCTTTTTCAGGAAGAATACAAACAATGTTTTTATTCGCATTTTGAAATACTGATGCAATGAAAAACGCCTGTGATGAACCACTCAGACCTTTTAATAAAGAATTACTAGGTTCTGATTTGTTAACAGAATCAAGTGCTTTATTAAAACTATGGTGGCGAGTGTATAAATCAAGCATAAATAAGAATAGCGAAATATTTATGCAAAGTTAATATTTTGAGAATGAAATTGAATATATGCTTAAGTAGATTATTGTGAATGCAAATATTTATGTAATTAGACTATCTTTACATTGTAAATATATAACTGTTATTTTGTGAGTTGAAAAATGAAAGAAATTCAGAAAAATAATCTGATATTTTTAGTCTCTCTTGTTATTCTTATTTTCCCGTATATATATCTTAGTTTTTATGCAAATCCGGCAGCAGATGATTTTACTTATGCTCACAAAGAAAAAGCTTTAGATTTTTTTAGTACACTAATTAATGAATATTTAAACTGGAATGGCAGATATACTTCAAATGTTTTTGTTTTAATAAACCCTATTGCTTTTAATTCGTTTTTGTTTTATAAACTGATCCCTGTTTTTATTATAGTCTTGACTTTTCTTTCATACCTTTTATTTGTAAAAACATTATTAAGTGATATTGTAAGTAACATTATTAGTTACATTATTTCATTGTTGCTTACTTTGTTGTTTATTTATCAGATGCCAATTATTTCGGAAGGTATTTATTGGTATACAGGTGCTGTAACATATCAGCTGGGAAATATTTTTGCACTTATATTAATTTGTTTATTATGGCAATTTGTTAAAAGGAAATTTATATTTGGGAACAGTATCATTCATTTAATGATATTAACTCTAATTTTAATTTCTGCAATAGGCTTTAATGAAGTGTTAATGTTGTTAATATTGTTCTTTTCATTTGTCTTTTTGTTTATTCAATTTAAAAATAAATTAGAAAATAAGAATCTTGCAATTTATATTTCTATAATAGCATTAATATTTTCATTAATGGTATACTTAGCGCCTGGTAACTCAATAAGGGAAAGCAATTTTTCCAATATTCATAATCTATATCATTCTGTTATTTATTCTATTGCTCAAACCGGAAGATTCTTTGTTATCTGGTTATCTTCAGTTCCGCTTTTGTTACTGTCATTTTTATTTTTCTTTTTAAATAAAACCCTTTCCAGCAGATTAAAAATATTTTCAGTTTCTTTTTATTTATCTCCTGTTTATTCTACGTTAATCCTATTTTTTATTTTATTTATAAGTGTTTTTCCGGCTTATTGGTCAACAGGAATGTTAGGACAACACCGTACACTAAATGTTGCTTATTATTTTTTCATTTTATTTTGGTTCATAAACCTTAATGTATGGTTTAATTATTTTGAAAATAGATTAAGAAATATTCGAAGTCCAAATAAAAAAGTAAATATTTTTGTTATTTGTATTATTCTTGGCTTTCTTGCCTTTAGTAGAAATGGTTATAGTTCACTTACTGATATGATTTATGGAAAAGCAAGTTCGTTTAACAAACAGATGAATGAAAGGTATGATATTATAAAGTCTTCAAAAGATACTATATTTTTTAAGCCAATTAAAAATCCGTCTAAATGCTTACTGATTTATGACATAAGCAATAATCCTGAGCATTGGCTAAACAGGTGTTATACCGTTTATTTCAATTGCGAAAATAAGACTGTTGTTAAAGATTAGTATTTAAATAAGCATGTTATTTGTTATTTTGTTAAATTAGTTTATTTTTACTTAAAATATATATTAGTAAATTGAAATTTAAATTTTTTACTTTATTTTATGTTGTTATTATATATTGGTTTAATTATTTATTCATAATTGAAAATTAGAAATGTTTTAATCGATAAGTTAAATGAAAAATATATTATTAATTATTCTTGCTTTTTTATCTGTTAGTAGCTTTTGTCAAACGGATACTACTAAAAGTAAGATTGAATTTGGCTTAAGTGTAAGCACAGTTGAAAAATATATAAATGATTTTGGTAGAAATGCTATCAATTATATTCCTCAATTAACTTTTACTTACGGGAAATTTACATCAAAAGTAGGTTTAAAGTATGGTCCTAATCAAATTCAAGATGGTTATTTGCACGAATTGATACTTAAAAAGATTCGTGGTGGAATAATATCATTTCAATTTATTCCAAACAAAAAAGCAAGAGTCTTTGACTTATACTTTTTATCAAACATATCTATTTTGAATTTCAAAAAACATGAATTTAATATGGTACCAGGTTTTTTATATCATAATGAAACCAAATCTATGTTTCTTATTGAGCCAACTTTAGGATATGGTTTTAAAATTAAATTTTTAAAAAATTTTTATTTTTCGTCCGATATTTCTTTTGGATATTCATTTCAAAAAATAGCCTATACGAGTGAACCTACTGAAAAAAGAAAAATTTTAATCGGAAATATTTTGTTTGGCATCGGCTATAAGTTTAAAATTAAAAAACATACTTAACTTGAACTCAATATAAGTTAATTGTTATATTCTTTGTGCCTTTGCGTCTTCGCGAGCTTATTTTTATTTTTTAAAGTTTAAGTATTCTTATTGCATTGCTAAATTTAAAATTTACTCTCTTTGTCTTGTGTTAAAATTGTTTCTTAATTCCCTAACAATATATTCAATATCTTAATTGCCGCCTCAGCAATTTTTGTTCCCGGTCCGAATATGCCTACTACACCTGCTTTGTATAGAAAGTCATAATCCTGGGAAGGAATAACACCACCTACAATAACCATAATATCATCGCGACCATGTTTCTTTAATTCTTCAATAACTTGTGGAACTAAAGTTTTATGTCCTGCAGCTAAACTGGATACTCCAAGTATATGAACATCGTTTTCTACAGCTTGTTTAGCAGCTTCTGCAGGTGTCTGGAAAAGTGGTCCCATATCAACATCAAAACCCATATCTGCATATGCAGTGGCAACAACTTTAGCGCCACGGTCGTGACCGTCTTGTCCCATTTTGGCAACCATAATACGTGGGCGACGACCTTCTTTTTCGGCAAATTTATCAGCTAAATTTCTTGCTTCATTAAATTTGTCGTTGTCTTTTGTTTCTGAAGAATACACACCAGATATCATACGAATGTTAGCTTTATATCGTCCGTAAACTTTTTCAATTGCAAAAGAAATTTCCCCCAAAGATGCTCTTTTTTTCGCAGCATCAACTGCTAATTCTAAAAGATTTCCTTCACCGGTTTCGCAAGCCTTGGTAATTGCAGCTAAAGCATCCTGAACTTCAATGTTGTTTCTGTTTTTGCGAAGTAAGTCAAGTCTTTTTAGTTGCGATTCGCGAACAGCTGTATTGTCAACTTCTAAAGTATCGATAGGATCTTCTTTTTCTAAACGGTATTTATTTACACCAACAATTATTTCTTTTCCAGAGTCAATTCTTGCTTGTTTTCTTGCAGAAGCTTCTTCGATTCTCATTTTTGGAATACCTGTCTCAATAGCTTTTGCCATTCCACCAAGCTCTTCAATTTCTTCAATATGTTTCCAGGCTTTTTGTGCAATTTCATTTGTTAAATATTCAACATAATATGAACCTGCCCATGGGTCAACGGATTTACAAATATTTGTTTCTTCCTGTAAATATATTTGTGTGTTACGTGCAATTCTTGCAGAAAAATCAGTTGGTAAAGCAATCGCTTCATCAAGTGCATTTGTGTGTAACGATTGTGTGTGACCTAATGCAGCGGCCAATGCTTCAACGCATGTACGTGCAACATTATTAAACGGATCTTGTTCTGTTAAACTCCAGCCTGAAGTTTGTGTATGTGTACGTAATGCAAGCGATTTTGGATTTTTAGGATTAAATTGTTTTACGATTTTTGCCCATAACAATCTAGCAGCACGCATCTTTGCAATTTCCATAAAATGATTCATTCCGGCTCCCCAGAAGAAAGATAATCTTGGAGCGAAATTATCAATATCTAGTCCGGCTTTAATTCCGGTTCTTAAATATTCAAGGCCATCTGCTAAAGTATATGCAAGTTCTATATCGGCAGTAGCACCGGCTTCCTGCATGTGGTAACCAGATATACTTATTGAATTAAACTTTGGCATTTTCTGAGAAGTGTATTCAAAAATATCAGCAATAATTCGCATTGAAGTTACAGGAGGATAGATATATGTGTTACGTACCATGAATTCTTTAAGAATATCATTTTGAATAGTTCCTGTTAATTCTTCAAGTTTTGCACCTTGTTCTAAAGCAGCAACAATGTAAAAAGCAAGTATTGGTAAAACCGCTCCGTTCATTGTCATTGATACTGACATTTTGTTAAGAGGTATCTGGTCGAAAAGAATTTTCATGTCCAGAATAGAGTCAATAGCAACACCTGCTTTTCCAACATCGCCAACAACGCGCTCGTGATCTGAATCGTAACCACGATGTGTAGCAAGGTCAAATGCAACTGAAAGTCCCATTTGTCCGGCTGCAAGATTTCTGCGATAAAATGCATTCGATTCTTCGGCTGTAGAGAATCCTGCATATTGTCTGATAGTCCATGGCTTTGTTACATACATTGCAGGATATGGGCCACGTAAAAACGGAGCAATACCGGCAGCATAGTTTAAATGTTCCGCATTTTTAATATCAGCCTCTGTGAAAAATGGTTTGATATTTATTAGTTCTGCTGGTTCCCAAACATTATTTGATGTAGTTTGTTTTTGAGGCTTAACAGAACTTACACTATTTAATTTTATATTTTTAAAATTTGGCTTCATAAATAAAAACTTAAATGTTTTTTGCTAATATATTCTGAAAATTCTGTAATTCTTCTAAAAGATTTGATTTAAGATGTATGAAATGTTCTATACCTTCTTTTTTATATGTCTCAATCATTTCTTTTGGATATCCTGCTAATACCAATATAGTTTTTGATTTCAATTCTTTTGCAATTTGTGGTACTGCTTCAATATATTCCTCGTCTGAACTGCACATTACTACAATCTCTGCTTTTGAATCAATTGCAGCTTTAATGCCTGCTTCAATTGTTTCAAATCTTGCGTTATCCTGAATTTTAAAGCCTGCACAACCAAAGAAGTTTGTTGCAAAAAATGCACGAGCTTTTAAACTTACAAGGTTTCCAAAAGTTAAAAGAAAAACTTTAGGAGTTTGTTTCATTGCTTCAGTTTTTAATCTTAATGCTTCAAAAGCGCCAGATCCTCTGTAAATTTTTATTGGTTCAGCAATGTTTTTATTTTTATCGCATGATTTGTTAGCATTTTCATTTTTAGAAAAATGATCAGCTGCTTTCTCATTTAAATCTGGATATCTGTTTACTCCTAACAAAGTTTCATTTTGTGTTGCTAATGCTAAATCTTGTTTTTGCTGTGTTTCTGCAATTTGTTTTTGAATATATCCTTCTTCAAAAGCTTTTATATACCCGCCTTTTTCTTCGATTTCTAAAAACAATTTCCAGGCGTTTTCTGCTAGTTCCTTTGTTAAATTTTCAATATAATATGAACCACCGGAAATATCAGCAACTTTATTCAAATGTGCTTCCTCTTTTAAAATTATCTGAAGATTTCTTGAAAGGCGTTGTGAGATTTCGCTTGTGTTTTCAAAAACAATATCAAACGGGCGAACTGTAAGTGACTGTGTGCCACCAATTATTGCTGACATTGATTCTGTAGTCTCTCTCAAAAGATTTGTATGGTAATCATATGCAGCCATATTTCTGTCAGAAGTAATGCTATGAATATTCATTGGAATTACTTCAGTATTATCAGGTAAATATGCTTCTATAAGTTTTTCCCATAGTACTCTTGCTGCGCGAAGTTTTGCAATTTCCATGAAGTAATTTGAGCTTACTCCAAAATTGAAAGTTAAATGATTTGCAATAGTTTTGATATTGGCACCATTATCTGAGATTAATGAAAGATAATCTGATGCAATTGCAATACTATAGGCTAATTCCTGTGTAATTGTAGATCCTGCATTTTTAAAGCTATAACCATTAACACCTATCAATCTTACTTGTGGATAATTTTTAAAAGTTGATGTTATTAATGATGATGCTTTTGCAAATATATTTTCGTCTGAGCAAAAATGACCTTTTGTTGTTAAATCGCCAATAGGACTACAGTCAAAAATTGCTTTTACTTTTTGTGAATCAATATTTTGAATTTTTATTTCGTTATCAAGAAAACCAAATAAATAACCTGAATTATCTCCTGAAATAAATCTCACTGTTGTTTTATCTATATTTATTCCTTTCAATAATGCTGAAAAATCATTCTGATTTTTAATTAATTCAGTAATATTTTCAGGAATAATAAATGAAACACTGTCAGCTCCTTTACAAAGAGCATCAACAGCAGCTTTATTTGCATCAATAATGTTTTTTAAAATAATTTCCTGAGAAATTTCCCAGTTATTATTCTCAGTATTGTATCCTCTTGTAACTGAAAGATTAGTAACGTTAGTTAAATCTTCCGAACTATAAAAAGGCTTTACTTCAAAACCTTCAGGTGTTTTCCATACTACTTTTTTGTCATAATCGGCACCTTTTAAGTCTTTTATAATGGCATTTTTCCAGTCTGTAGCAGATACTTCGGGGAATTCGCTAAAAAGATTTTTCTTATCAGTATTTAACATATCTGTATATTTCAAATTTTTTGCAAATGTAGCCATAAAAAAAAATATCAAAATGTGGCTTTTATCATATTATATAATGTTTAAATCGGTTGATAATTTTTTGAAATTCTATAATACCTGACAGAATATTGAGTTAACATTATAACTAATTTCAGCAAAAAAACATATTATGAAGATTTACTTGTTTGTAGTTTTATTTAGCTTAATATCAGTGCTTTCTTTTTCTCAGGATACTGTTGTAACTTATTATAAAAACAACAAGAAAGCAAGCGAAGGAGTGATGCTTAAAGGTTCCGAATATGGCAGATGGAAGTATTATAGCCAGAATGGAAAGCTAATTCAGGAAACAGATTTTGTAAATGGCTTTGCACATGGAAAAATAATTTATTATTATCCGAATGGAAAAAAACAGAATGAAGGTGAATGGAAATACGGAATGCAACGTGGTGAGTATGATGAGTGGTTCGAGAATGGTCAGATAAAAGTAAAAGGATTTTATAAACTTGGATATAAAGATAGCTTGTGGACTTACTGGTATGAAGCTGGACAGAAGAAAAAGGAAATGCAATATTTCAATACCGGTGATTTTAAATTAATAAATTCTTGGTCGTTTGATGGTAAGCTAATGGTAGATAAAGGAAATGGAACTTTTGAAGATAAATATGCATCAGGCAAAATCAAAGAAAAAGGAGATTTTAAAAATGGTAAAGAAACAGGTGAGTGGAATAATTGGTATGAAAACGGACAAAAATTGTCATCAGGAATTTACACAAACGGAGTAAGAACAGGTAAGTGGCTGTCGTGGTATAATGATGGTGTGTTAAAATCAGAATTGAATTATGAAAACGGAAAAAATATAACTTACTATCATAATACTCAAAAAGAGATGGAGGGTACGCTTAAAGATAGTTTAAAAGAGGGGGTATGGCTTTTTTATTATGAAAACGGTCAGAAAAAAATGGAAGGTGAATTTAAAACTGATTTACGAAATGGAGTTCATACAAAATGGTTCGAAAATGGAAATAAGGAATCAGAAGTTACATTCGAACAGGGTAAAAAGAATGGTGCAGCAAAATGGTTTTTGCAAAACGGGAAATTAGACATTGAAGGAAATTTTAATAATGATGTGCAAGAAGGAAAATGGACATACTGGCGGACTGATGGTAAGAAAGGGAATGAAGGAAATTATTCTAACGGAAAAATGGATGGTTTATGGACGTATTGGTATGGTAACGGAAAAGTATGGAAGGAAATAACTTTTAAAAATGGTCTTAAAAGTGGTAAAGTAACATTTTACTATGAAAATGGTAACAAAGAACACGAAGGGAATATGGAAGATGGTTTAGAAACTGGTTTCTGGACTATGTGGTACGAAAATGGCAATAAAAAAATGGAAGGTAGTTTCAATAATGGAATCATGGATGGACTGTGGAAAGGATATCATGAAAATGCACAACAGAAATATGAAATAACTTATAAAGACAGTTTACAGAATGGAAAAATAACTTATTGGTTTTCTAATGGAAATATGTTATCAGAAGAAACAATAATTAATAAGATTCATGAAGGTTCATATAAAACATGGTATTCTAACGGTAAGCCAAATGTTACTGGAAATTATAAAAATGATATTAAGATTGGAAAGTGGTTATATTATAATGAGCTTAATCAGTTGCTTCGTCAAGAGGTATATAAGGACGGAAAACCTGATGGCAAATGGTTAACATATTATCCACAGGGAACATTAGAAAGTGAAACAAATTATAAAAAAGGTTTTAAAGAAGGTGCTTCAAAATATTGTGAGCCTAATGGTAAAGTTATTTTTGAAGTTATTTTTCATAATAATAAATTGGTTAAAACAATTTCAGGAAAAACTCCTGAAGAAAAAGATAACCCTAAACCAAGGAATGATTATGGGAGGGACGAGTAGCAATACATGTATCTAATCTGTGGTTAGTGTCTTCTCTAATCAAGTTTATTATTGCTATTTTACGATAAAATGCCCGCTTTTATTAATATTTTAAACCGCCATTTTATATAATTTCATTAATTCCATTGGCGAATTAATTCTGTATAAGAAATACACATACCCGTTTCTTACTTTAATATTTTCGATATATTTAAAATCTGGAATAGTTATTTCTTTACCAATAACACCGGTCTCAATTGAAACTTCACGAATAGTAGAAATGCCATTGTTTTTAAATAGTGCATATGCTTTTCCTGTAATCTCATCAGCAAAAATCTCTTCTTTCCATCCTTTTATTTTGTTAAATGTTATTGAAATTTCTTTGTCAGAATTTCCATTTTCATTATAAACTTCAATCTTAGATTCAACAAAATTAAAAATTGCAATTTTATCTTTTAGTTTTACCAAAGGTGCAAATATTGGTTTAAAGAAACACATTTCTTCAAATCTTAAATCCGCATCAGATGGTGGTTTTGCACCCATGCTATTAAATCTGTTTCTGTCTGATAACATTCTGATTGCACGCTCGTCAGAAATAACTTTAACTTCTTTTTTTGAAGAGTCGTTGGCATTTACCATAGAGTAAGATAAAACCTGATTATTATACGACCATTGTTTTATAAAGAATTTATTATTTATTTCTGTAATACATGGATTTAATATTTTGTAGAACGTATCAGGGTTTACAGGGTACAGGAGTTCCAGTTTTTTATCTTCAATAAAAATCTGATATGCATATTCTTTTGAGACTAAATGAATATTTCCAAGGCAATCTCTGTAAAAATTTCCTTCTTTACTAACCGGAGATTTAAAAAGTGTATCGCCATAATTATTTATCATAATAAGCCATGGATTAATTATATCCTTGTATGAGTATGTTAAAAGTAAAATGTTATCGCCGTAAAATTCATAATCAACAACATCGAATAATTTTTTTTCGACCAGATTTATTACTTTATGTGCCGAAATATTTATTTCAGGAAGACTGTCTATTTGTCTTTGCAGTTCAATTTTTAATGAAGTATTATTTTTACAGTAGAATGTTATTTTTTTATAAGCTATATGAGATATTTCAAGATTAACAGGTAATTTATTTACTTTCATAAAAAAGAAACCTTCATGATTTGTAGTAGTTCCATTTTTTGTGTTTTTTACAATAATGCTTGCATTATAAACAGGTTTTCCGGTTTCTTTATCTGTAATGTTTCCGCTAATTATGAAGTTGTTTTGTGAAAATAATACTTTAGATGATAAAATAATCATCAATAAAAAGCAAAAAAATATTTTTGTAAAGAGTTTCATTTATTTAATTGCAATAGTTTTTCAATAGCTCTTTCTTTATAAAAACCGTTTGATTTTATAATTTCATTAAATTCTTTTTTTGCTTCGTTGATTTTATCAGAACTAACCAGTGAATTTGCTTTATACCATTTTGCTTCCTGATAAAATATTGCAACATTGCTTTCTAAAATTACATTAAAAAATTCAATAGCTTTATCATAAAGTCCAATATTATAATAGCAAAGTCCGCCATAAAAATTAGCATTTTGATCGAGCGGAAAATGCTGTATTATTATTATGTAATCCTGAAGCGCACTTTTATAATTATTAGTGCTTATTTTTCCCATTGCCTCGTATAAAAAGTCTTTATATTTTACGTAGTGCGATTGTTCATTAGCCGAATTATCTGCTGAACTGTTTTGTTTGTTCTCAAACTTTGCAGCAATACTACCTGTTTCAAAAATATCTGTTTTTATATTGTTATTATAAACCTTCGAGTAATCTATTACTTTAAATTCGTACATATAATCAGTAGTCATGTAAATAAAAGCTGTAAACGATTCGTTAGTTGAACTATCATTAATATTAATGCTTTTTACTGATGAAGGATTTAATTTATTAATTGTTTCAAGTGGTCTGGTTTTTTCAAAATCTGTTACTGATTTTTGGTCGGTTTTTGCTTGTCCCAAATTTATTTGTTCTGTTTCGGAATTTACTACAGCATTTTTAATCTCTTTATTTAATATGTTTATTTTATGAGTGTCGATACTAATAGTTTTAAAATTGTTTTCTGTTATTACATTTTTGTGATAATTGTTATTTATGCTATTTGTAAAATAAATTATGGAGATTACAGATATGATAATAATAGAAGCTGAAAAATAAATAACTTTTTTAACAGGTGATAATTTATTACTGAAATTTGTTTTTATAGTATTATCAATATTAGGAACGTCTGAAATGGCACCAGGAAATAGTTTATAACCCTCTAAAGCGTCTTTTTCAAAAGCATCATTTTCTGAATTGGAAATAAACCTGGTTTTTTCCTCTTCATTCATTTTATCTTCAAAAAACTTTTTAAAGTCTTTTTTTGATAAATCTGATTCGTTATTTATAATATTTTTTTTCATTGCTTTGAGGTTAAAATATTTCTCAGATTCCTCTTTCCATTTTGAATATAGCTTTTAACCTGATTTGTGTTAAAACTTGTAATTTCAGTAATTTCTGAGTAAGATTTCTTATGAAGAAAAAATAATTCTATACAAATTTTTTGCTCATCAATAAGTTTATTGATTGCAGAATGTAAAACTTCATAATCAGAATCTTCTTTTTTTATTTCAAATTCTGCAGGTAATGTTTCCATATCAATGTCATCTGCAAAAATTTGTTCGCGCCGTAAAAGTCTTTGTGTTCCACGTTTCTTTGATAAGCAATAATTTTTAGCAACAGTGTGCAAAAATGCCTTGTGATTTTTAATTTCTGTTGTTTTAAGATCTTTTAAAAGCTGTTCAAATATTGATATTACTGCATCTTTGGCTTCGTCTCTGTTTTTTAAGAAAACTAAGCAAACTCCATAAACAAGGTGGGAGTACCTCGTAAAGAGTTCTCCCACATATTCTGAGTTGCCTGACTTTGCGTATAAACTAACAAGTTCAGAATCGCTAAGTTTATTAAACCGTATTTTCTTAAAAAAGATCATTTTTTATTATTGTTCGTCTTTTTTCTTACTTTCTTCAATTCTATGTTGTGCTCTTACGTCAAAAAAACTTTTTGTTTCCATAACAATAATTCCTCCAGTAACATCACCATATTGTGCCGGAATTCCCCCAGAATATACAATTATACTTCCTATAGCACAACCCGGAATTGAGGAACTCATGTCATTTTGTTTAATACCATCAATATAAAATGATGAACTTCCACTTCTTGATCCTCTGAAAACAATGTCTTTCCCATCATCACTTATTTGAGCATCTGAGGTGATAGCACGAATAACCATTACAGGGTTATTTGAACCAGCTATATTTTCAATTTCAGCTGATTTTATTGGTATTTTACCTATTTGTCCCGGATCAATAACTCTTTTTTCTGCACCACCATCAATAATTACTCCATCAGGACCTCCAATTGTAATTACATCCGATAAAATAACATCTTTCATAAATGTAGGTTCGCCGGGATATACACTTGCAGCTAATGTTTGAGTATTATAACCAATAAATGAGTAAAAAACCTGATAGGTTCCTGATGGAAGAGGTTTAATTGTGAACCTGCCATCAGCATCTGTGGCAGTTCCTATTTTACTACCGTCATTGTCAATATAAACATTACATCCAACAAGTGGTTCTTTTGTAGAGCCGTCAATTACTCTTCCTTTTAATGATCCTGCATTTTGTGCACTTGCAAAAGCAATTGGCATGATTGCAAGAATTAAGATTAATTTTAAAGTTTTCATGATTTCTGATTTTTTAAGTTTTACATTTTTTAAGCGCTTTGATAATATGGAGCCGCTGTATTATGTATTCCATAAAATATCAGATTTATTTTTCTTAAATTGAAGTTATCGGAATTTTATTTGTCTTCATATACAGTTTTATTCTTCTGATATGGTCTTTTTCATCTCCGTTTAATTTTTGAAACAGAATATTATCTTTTGATTCAAAATTGTTTGCCATAAATTTCTGATATGTACTTTCAAATAGTGAAGTTTCAATATTTAATGCAAGATTAAAAGCAAAAACTCTTTCAGGTGATTTATTAAACTCACTTATTAATTTATCTATTTTTTCTTTATTGTCAATTATGGACACGATGTTATTAGGAATAATCTGATTGAAAATTTTATTGTCACTTTCTAAATATGAATAACTCTTTTGCATGATTACTGCATGATTTCTTTCTTCTTCAGCAATAGTTTCCCAGAATTTAGAATCTTCTTTAAATAATTTCCCAAAACTTTTATATAGATGATAAATATCCATTTCAAATTTTGAAGCTTCCTGAATCAGGGCTAAAATATATTTTTTCATAATCCTTATTTTAAACTTTAGCAATAAATAATCCAAGCCAAACGGCAAAAAGTCCAAGAATAACACTTAAACTTATATAAACAAAGGCAGTCATAAAATTACCATTTTGCAATAAATTAATATTCTCAGATGAAAAAGCAGAGAAAGTTGTAAATCCACCACAAAATCCAGTAATTAAAAGTAAGCGAAGGTTATCGTTTACAATTCCGTTTTTTTCAAAAAGACCAAATAATAATCCTATTATTAAGCAACCAATAATATTTACAATAAATGTTGCCAAGGGAAAATTTGCACTGTAAAATTTAGTAGTGAAAACAGATGCGAGGTATCTTAAAATACTTCCAACAGAACCACCTAATGCAACTAAAAGTACAGATTTTAACATTCTTGATTTTTATGTAAAGATAATATTCTATGACTTTAAAAGCAAATTGTGAAACTATTTGCACTCTGTTAGTGAAGGCTCTTTGTCTGGTTCTTTGCCAAACCAAACCAATGCATAATTTCCTTCAACGGCAATTCCAATTGCTTTCCATCCCATTTTATTAAAATTACCTCTTTCAATAATAACATTATTATGTCCTGAACTTTTTTTCCAGCCATTCAATGCATCAGATGGTGTAGCATCTTCTGATGATTGGAATGCAATTTCAAATCCTTCTGATTTATATTTTGTGAGTTCTGCAGGCTTCGACCACATTAATGCCGCATTCTTATGGTCATCTGTATAACAACATGCTTTCCAGTTTCCTTTATCAGACCAACTATGAGTATTGCATTTTCCTGTATCCGGATTATTTTTAGCTAAATCATTTGCATGAATTTTAGCAACCTTTGTTAACTCAGGCGATAATTTTATTGGAGGTAATTTTTTAGTTTTTCTATACTGGTTAATCAGGTTTAGTAACTCCTTTTCGTCAGCATTAATGCAATATGTTATTTTATTTTGCGTTTGAGCATTCAAAAAGTTAGAATTAAAAAAAACGAGACAAATAAATATTGTTGTAAATAATTTCATATAATTGTTTTTGTATTTTTACATGATAAACGGAAATCTGATGGCTAAAGTTATTTTTATATTAGTTTTTTTTACATTATTTATACCAGTAATTAGTTTTGGCCAAAATGAAATTGAAAACACTACTGATACTATTACGCAAGAACAGCTTGATTTTCAGCTTATAGTTACTGCTAGTAAGGGTGATGCATCAACAGTTTTATTTTTACTTGGCAAGGGTGCAAATGTTAATGCAACTGCCGATAATGGAATATCTGCATTAATGTATGCTTCGCAAAATGGTCATTTATCAGTTGTAAAAACACTGGTTGCAAATGGTGCTGATGTGAATTATTTTCCCAATTATGAAATTTCTTCTTTATCCTCAGCTGTAATAAATAATCAGTATGATATAGTCGAATATTTATTAAGAAAAGGAGCAAAAATTAATCTTTCAAACTATAAAAAAATTACTCCTTTGATGTATGCTGCTGCGTATGGCTTTGTACCAATTATTAATTTGTTATTGCAGAATAAAGCTGATCTGAACTTAAAAGACATATACGGAAATGATGCACTTATTATGTCGGTATTATATAATCATCCTGAAATAAGTGATATTTTACTAAAATCGGGTGCTAACCCCAATACAAATGATAATGAGAAATTTACTCCTTTAATAATAGCTTCACAAAATGGTCTTGTTTATTATTTTGAAATCTTAAAATCATATAATGCAGATTTTGATGCAAAAAATATTGATGGCTATTCTGCATTGGATATGGCTGTTATAAATAAACAGCCGGAGTCAATTTCAAATATTCTAAAAATTGATACAGTTAAAAATAAAGAGTCTAATAATCCTGTAAAGATGGCTTATTTATCAGAAAATCGTGAATTGGTTTCTGTATTAAGAAAAGCAGGGTGTAGACCATATTTGCTTCCATTATTAAATAAATTATTAATAGGTTATGGTATTGATGCAAACTTTAATGATTTAATGTTTGGTACTACCGTTGGTATTAAAGAAACCAGATATAATATGATATTCTCTGCTTCTTATTTTACAAGATTCTGGTCAAAACGTGTTCTTGTTGATTATGGAAATGATATGTTAATTCAGTTCTGGGAAAGGCGATCTTTTGTAACTTTTGGTATTGATAAAAGATTTAAGTTAACTGGCAATGGTTACAAGCAAACCGGAATTTCAATTGGTGGAAGAGAGTTATATACTTATGGTCATTACAGAGGTGCTTCAATTATTCCACCAAATGATTGGACATTATTGCCAAATATTGGTTTCTATTCTGATGGAAAATCGGGTGGCGTAATGTTAAATTTAGAATATTTAGATCTTAAAATGGAAAACATATTTCCTGTAAGAATAAATGCTACTGCATATTTTTATATTGGTCTTAAAAAATTTAATAAAATAATAAAAGAACCAGAATGGTAAAAAATATTTTAGTGATTATTATATTTTCTGCAATTTTTGTGGGTTGTAACAAGGATGCTAATGTTGATTGCGAAAGTTATGATTATTCCTCTTGTAATACAGTAGAACCTATTGAAGGCATATTAAATATAATTGTAACAATGCAAACAGATTCAGCTGAAGTTCCACTTTCGGTATATAAGGGAAAATATGGCAATCCGGGAATATTAATTTATTCGGATACCGTAACCGAAGTTGAAACAAAATTTCTTCTTCAGTTAAATGAGGATTATTATGCAATTGCAAAATATTATAGGAGTGGGCAGACAATATATGCAGTTGATGGAACTTTTTTCAAAAAAACTGGTCAGGTGACTTGTGATTCTACTTGCTGGAAAATTAAAGGAAGCGAAATAGATTTAAGGCTAAAAAATTAGAAATTCCAGCCAATACCTATTAATGGACCCAGTACCGAGGTTTTTGCAATATTTCTACCTTGCATATCATAAACTCTTTCCAGATGTAAATCAAATGCAATACGATACATGAAGCCACCTCTGGGTTTTTGATGTCTGAATCCAATTGAGAAATATGGATTCAGTACTTGTCTGTTTTCAAAATAATAACCTCCTAATCCAAGTTCAAAATGATTAACATGACCAAAAAGAAGGTTTATTCCAAAAGGAAAAAAAACTTCGTCTGCATTTACAGTAGAATCATTGGTTGCTTTATTTAATCCTGCACCTATTCTGAAAGTTAATGCATTTTTTTCACTGGATTGCAATAATATATCATAGTTTACAGAATATCTTAATCCAGTATAATATCCCATAAAATAACCACCTTCTAAAAAAAGAGTGTGCATGCCTAATCTTCTTTTTTTAAAGCCTGGTCTTGGCTTAGTAATATCATTTTCAATTAATGATTCTTTGAGTTTAATTGGCTCATTATTATTTTGTTGAAATGACAGTTGTGCATTACATATATTAAATAGCAATGAAAATACAAATGTGATAATCAATACGATATTTATTTTTTTATTTAATATCATAAATAATAAATGGTTAACCAATTTTCTTTACGATGTAAATGTATAAAAACTTTTTTATTTTTAACATGTTTTAAAGCTATCTAATAATTTTCAATCTTTGTAAAAACTAAATTATGGAACCTGAAATAGTTAAATTAATATCAAATGAATTAAATTGCAAAGAATGGCAAATAAATAATGTTGTTAAGCTTTTTGAAGGTGGAGCAACAATTCCATTTATTAGTCGCTACAGAAAGGAAATGACCGGTAGCCTTGATGAATTAGTAATTCTAAATATTAAAGAGCTTGTTGACAAATATCAAACTATTGAAAAAAGAAAAATAACAATTTTAGAAACAATAAAAGAGTCGGGTAAATTAACCGATGAGCTTCAAAAAACTATTGTATGTTGTTATATTTTATCGGAACTTGAAGATTTATATTTGCCATTTAAACCAAAGCGTAAAAGTAGAGCAGAAATTGCACGTTCAAAAGGTTTAGAACCATTGGCAGAATATATTTTCATGCAAAAAAATCAAAATATTCTGCAATTTGCTCAGAGTTTTATTAAAAATGAAATTAGTAATATTGAGGAAGCTATTGCTGGCGCAAAAGATATAATTGCAGAAAAGATAAGTGAAGATATCAGAGCTAGAAATCTTATTAGAAATTTATTCAAGTACGATGCTATAATTAATTCCAGATTAATTAAAACAAAAGAGTCGGAAGCAGCAAAATATACAGATTATTTTAATTTAAGTGAAAAGCTTGTAAAATGTCCTTCTCACAGAATACTTGCTATGAGAAGAGGAGAGAGTGAAGGGTATTTAAAAATCAGGATAGAAATAGATAATGATATTGCAATTAGTAAAATTATAAGGTTATTTGTTACAGGAAATGGTGAAGCATCAAAACAAGTATCAATTGCTGCAGAAGATGCATACAAACGGTTAATTTGCCCCTCAATTGAAAATGAATTTGCAACATTATCTAAAGAAAAAGCAGATAAGGAAGCTATAAGAGTATTTGGAGAAAATTTAAAACAATTGTTATTGTTACCACCATTAGGAAATAAACGGGTACTGGCAATTGATCCGGGTTTTAGAACAGGATGCAAAGTTGTTTGTATTAATGAACAGGGAAATATTTTATTCAATGAAACAATATATCCTCATCCACCGCAAAAAGAAATTGTTCAGGCTTCAAAAAAAATTACTTCAATAGTTAATGCATATAAAATAGAATGTGTAGCAATTGGAAATGCTACAGCCGGAAGAGAGACTGAGAATTTTATTAAGAATGTAAGATTTGATAAGCCAGTAAAAGTATACATGGTAAGTGAAGCCGGCGCATCTGTTTATAGTGCTTCTTCTGTTGCACGCGAAGAATTACCTCAATATGATGTTACGGTTAGAGGTGCTGTTTCTATTGGAAGAAGGTTGCAGGATCCATTAGCCGAACTTGTAAAAATTGATCCTAAATCAATTGGTGTAGGACAATATCAGCACGATGTTGATCAGACACTATTAAAAAATAATCTTGATAATATTGTTGAAGAATGTGTAAATAAAGTAGGGGTAAATATTAATACTTCCAATAGATATTTATTATCTTATGTTTCGGGAATAGGTCCTTTATTAGCAAAAAACATAAATGAATATTGCGAAAAAAATGGACCTTTTAAATCCAGAGCAGATTTATTAAAAGTTCCTCGTTTTGGTGAAAAAGCATTTGAGTTAGCAGCTGGTTTTTTACGAATACCTGGTGCTGAGAATCCACTCGATAATACATCTGTTCATCCGGAAAGATATAAGCTTGTATCAAAAATTTGTAGTGATTTAAAATGTACAATTGAAAATTTAGTTTCAAATAAAGAGTTAATCGGAAGAATTAAAATAGAGAATTATATTTCTGATGAAGTTGGTTTGCCAACTTTAACAGATGTTGTTACAGAGTTGGAAAAACCAGGTCGTGATATTAGAATGGGAATTAAGATATTTGAATTTGCATCTGATGTTTTTACTATAGATGATTTAAGACCAGGAATGATTCTTCCAGGAATAATTACTAATGTTACGAATTTTGGTGCGTTTGTGGATATTGGAATAAAACAAAATGGATTGGTTCACATATCAAATATTTGTAACGAATATATAACAAATCCTGCTGATAAGGTAACATTAAACCAACATGTAAAGGTAAAAGTGCTAGAAGTTGATAAGGAACGTGGGAGGATTCAGCTTTCAATGAAAGATAACGGGTAATAAAAAAAGGGCTTGATAGCCCTTTTTTTATTAAGTATAAAAGAAATTATTTTTTCTTTTTAGCAACAACTTTAGCTTTAGGAGCTACTTTTTTAGCTACAGCTTTTTTAGCTACAACTTTCTTAGCAACTACTTTTTTAGCTACTGCTTTAGCTTTAGGAGCTACTTTTTTAGCAACAGCTTTTTTAGCAACTACTTTTTTAGCTACTGCTTTCTTAGCAACTACTTTTTTAGCTACAGCTTTTTTAGCAACTGCTTTCTTAGCAACTACTTTTTTAGCTACTGCTTTCTTAGCAACTACTTTTTTAGCTACAGCTTTTTTAGCTACTGCTTTTTTTGCAACTACTTTTTTAGCTACTGCTTTTTTAGCAACAACTTTTTTTGGAGCAGCTTTCTTAGCTACTACTTTTGCTTTTGGAGCCACTTTTGCAGCCACGTTTGTTTTTTTAGATATCACGTTTAAAGTATTAGTTTTACCAAATAACTCAGTTGATTTTTTATTATAAGCTGCTGCAGCTTGTTCAGCAGTGTCAAATGAACCCAAAGGAATTCCTTTGCGATCTACATAAATATAAGAATAAAATTTACGTCCTTGTTTTACAACACCACGGTAACCTGTACTGTTTTTGATTTTACGTGTGTTACGAACAAGATTTGAGAATGTACTCCATTCCAAGTTCTCTAAACGGCAGTCAACTGCATTTGCATTAATGAAGCGAACAAACCAACGAACTTTTCCTGCAGGTTTTTTTACGAATTTCTCAGAAATTAATTTGTGAAGATAAATGGTTTCATTTCTATATGAACCATCTTTTTGTCTCCAGTTTTTCTGAAAAAACACGTAACCACTTGAATGTTCTCTTAGGTTTTCCCAAAATTTAATTGTTTTTAAATTTTTGTCTTGATTTAGTTTTTCATAAACATGTTCATCAAGAATTGCTTTTTTGTCAGAATTTTTCAAACTTACTTTTACTGGCATTGCTTTTTGTTTTTAATTAATACTAGGTACAGAATTTTGAAAATGTTATGCAAATGTACACATAATTATAATAAATCAAAATATTTTTTCTAACATTTTATTCTGAAATGCAACAATCAATATAATAGATAGTTATGAAAAATAAATTTAAAAAAATCTCATTAAGTGTTTATTCTCAGGTAGGTATTTAGTGTTAAAAAAAGTCAAAAAACGTCATTTTTTATTCAAAAATTAAAAACATAATGAAAATATCATTTTAAAAGTAATAAGCAAAATAATATTAGTGTATATTGTTTGGAAATATATATTATTTTCATTTTAAACAAAAGTTGGGTGCTTAATTTAATTTTATAATTTTGCACAAAAATGCCTCTTTAGCTCAGTTGGTAGAGCAACGGTTTCGTAAACCGTAGGTCGTGGGTTCAAGTCCCATGAGAGGCTCAGATATAAAAAAAATAATTGCTGTTAATTTATTTTTATATAAAAGGTTTTTTTCTAATTTTGTAAAACTCATTAGCGGGAGTAGCTCAGTTGGTAGAGCATCAGCTTCCCAAGCTGAGGGTCGCGGGTCCGAGTCCCGTTTCCCGCTCAAAAGGTTCTTTAAAATGTGATAATAGAACGTCTGTTATTGCATTTTTCTCCGGATGCAAACCTTAACGCGGAAGGGATTATGGTAAATATTTTTTTTAAAGAAAACGACAAGCTTAAGCTACATCAGGGAATTTCAGATATTGAAAATATTCCTGGTTGTGATATTGTATGGATTGATCTTTTGCAGCCTTCATATGAAGAACGAATAGCAATTGAAACGCGTTATAAAATTACACTTCAAACCAGACAGGAGATAGAAGAAATTGAGGTCAGTTCCCGATATTTTGAATCTGATACATTAATTGTTACTAACTCACATTTTCTTATCCCAACCGAAAATGAATTCAGAAAAGAACCGATATCTTTTATTTTGAAAGATCATATTCTTTTCTCACATAGAAATTCAGAGACAAGAACTTTTACAGAAATTTACAGAAGAATTGATTTTAATTTTAAGCTTTCTGATGCTTACCATGTTTTTCTAAGTATTTTTGAAATACGTATCGATCTTGATGCTGATATGATAGAAGCAATGGTAAAAGATATTTCTTCAATATCAGGATTAGTTACTCGCGAAAAAACTTTTTCGGAAGAAATACTTGTTAAGATTTCGAAATTTCAGGAAGACACAATGCAGCTTCGCGAAAATATTATTGATAAGCAACGCGTGCTTTCTGCAGTTTTAAAAAGTGATTATTTTCCACAGGAACTTCATAATAAAATCAGAGTAATGATAAAGGATACAGGATCACTTTTAGATTATACTGTTTTTAGTTTTGAACGATTGGATTTCTTACAGAATACTTTTCTTGGTCTTGTGAACATTGAACAAAATAAAATCATAAAAATATTTACTGTTGCAACAGTAATATTTATGCCTCCAACATTAATCGCCAGTATTTACGGTATGAATTTTAAGTTTATGCCAGAAATAGGATGGAAATTCGGATATTTGTTAGCAATATTTTTAATGATTTTTTCTGTTGCTGTAACTCTTATTCTTTTTAAGAAAAGAAAATGGTTATAGGTTTTTAATTTCTCAAATTTTTATTTATTTCAATATATGAAATCATCTGCTTCATTCAAAGAAAAATTAAGATATGCCTTTGATAACACAATGACTTCAGGTACTCTATCTCTCATTGTTTGGTTAGGTATTCTTTCACTTTTAGTAGTAATAATTGCTGCTGTAATAATTATAATTACTGGAATTACTCCTATAGATAATCCGCAAATAAGTTTTTTTGAAGCATGTTGGCAATCTATGATGCGTGCTATGGATTCTGGTACCGTAGCTGGAGATATTGGATGGAAATTCAGAGCAATTATGCTAGTTGTTACTTTAGGTGGTATTTTTATTCTTTCAACTTTAATTGGTGTTTTAACTTCCGGTATTCAAACAAAAATGGAAGAATTACGCAAAGGAAAATCAAAAGTACTTGAAACAAATCATACTTTAATTTTAGGTTGGTCAACAAAAATATTTTCTATTATTTCTGAATTAATTATTGCAAACGAAAATCAGAAACGTCCAAGAATAGTTATAATGGCCGATAAGGATAAAGTGGAGATGGAAGATGCAATAAAATCACATATTAAAAAAACAGGTAATACTAAAATTATTTGTCGTTCGGGAAGTCCTTTAAATCTTCAGGAATTAGAAATGGCAAATCCGAATTTTGCACGTTCAATAATTATTTTATCACCTGAAAATGACAACCCGGATACATATGTTATTAAAACAATGTTAGCCGTAACAAATAACCCTAAAAGAAAAAATGAGGACTTTCATATTGTAGCTGAAATAAAAGAAGAGTCAAATATGGAAGCTGCAAAATTAGTTGGCAGGCATGAAGCAGAATTAATTTTATCACCGGATATTTTAGCACGTGTTACTGCTCAAACATGCAGACAGTCGGGATTAAGTGTTGTATACACCGAGTTGTTAGATTTTGATGGTGTTGAAATTTATTTTAATGAAGAGCCTAAATTAATAGGAAAAACATTTAAGGAAGCATTATTAATGTATGAAGAAAGTGCATTAATGGGAATTATGTTTGCTGATAACAAAGTGACAGTAAATCCTCCGATGGATACAATTATTAATAAAGGCGACAAAATAATTGCAATTTCTGAAGATGATGATACTATTGTGTTATCAGGTAAAACAAATATTGAAATAAACGAATCAGTAATAAGAAAAGGAAAACCTGAACCTAAAATTATTGAGAATACATTAATATTAGGATGGAATCATAAAGGTTCATCTATAATTAAAGAAATAGATAATTATGTTCTTGATGGCTCTAATGCACTAATAGTTTCTGAAATTGAATCAACAAAATCTGAATTGGTAGAACTTGAACCTTTATTAAAAAATCAGAAAGTTGAGTTTTTACAAGGTAATATAATTGACCGAAAATTTCTTGATTCATTAAATGTTGAAAAATTTAACCACATTATTATATTGTATAATTCGCATATCGAAGATGTGCAGGAAGCAGATGCAAAAACTTTAATCTGTCTGTTACATCTAAGAAATATTAGTGAGATAAAACAAATGGATTTTAGTATAGTAAGCGAAATGATTGATATCAGAAATAAAGAACTTGCCGAGGTAACTAAGGTTGACGACTTTATTATTGGTGATAAATTAATAAGTTTATTTATGTCGCAGGTTTCAGAAAATAAATATTTAAAACCTGTATTCGATGATTTATTTGATGCAGATGGTTCTGAGATTTACGTTAAATCGGCTGCAGAATATGTTGAGTTAGGAAAAGAAGTTGATTTTTATACTGTAACAGAATCTGCAGCAAGACAAAATCAGGTTGCTATAGGATATAAAATTCATGCATTAGAGCATGCGGCTGATCAGGGTTATGGAGTTGTGGTTGATCCTAAAAAATCAGCAAAAATTACTTTTGTTGAGAATGATAAAATAATTGTAATTGCTGAGGAATAAGAAGTACTTTTCCATTGGAATCCCTGCGGGAAAAATTAAAAGTGCCTAAAATACTTAAAGTACTTAGGCACTATTTTTAATATTATTGGAAGTAGTTAAAAAGCGAAAGTTTTATTTTAAACTTTAGTACACTTAAGGCATTTTAAGCACTTAAGGCACTTTTTTTATTCCATTGCATTCATTAGCTCATCTGTCATTTCTAAATTGTGAAATACATTCTGAACATCATCATCGTCTTCTAATTCATCTATGAGTCGCATTACTTTTTGAGCAGTATCAACATCTAATGTTTTTGTATCATTAGGTATTCTTCTTAATTCGGCATTTTCAGCTTCAATTTTTAATTCGTCTAATTTTTTCTGAACTTTTCCAAAAAACTCAAGCGGACAATATAAAGTATAAACATCTCCATCATCTTCAATATCTTCAACTCCAGCGTCAATTATGTCTAATTCGATGTCTTCCATGCTTTTAATATTTTCCTTAGTAATAGTAAAAACACCTTTTCTGTCGAAAATAAAACTTAAAGAGCCATTTGTGCCAAGACTACCGCCGCGTTTGTTGAAAACTGCACGAACATTGCTTACTGTGCGGTTATTGTTGTCTGATAAGCATTCTACAAATACAGCAACACCACCTTGTGCATAACCTTCAAATGTTGATTCAGCATAATTGCTTCCATCTGAGCTAGCCTTGCTGATAGCTCTCTGAATGTTATCCTTAGGCATATTAACACCTTTGGCATTCTGAATAGCCATTCTTAATCTTGGGTTGCTATCCGGTGCAGTACCACTTTCTTTTACTGCAATGCTTATTTCTTTAATGATTTTTGAGAAAATTTTTGAGCGTTTTGCATCAATTGCTCCTTTTTTTCTTTTAATTGTTGACCATTTATTATGTCCTGACATAGGATTTTTTTTAGTTGAAATTCAAATACAAATTTGCATTATTTTTTTTTGATTCTAAAAATTAATTCCTGTTTTTTAATACACAGTAAAATTTATTGATGAAATTGTTTTATTTCCGTTGACTAATATTCCGGTTGCTTTATAATTACCAGTTTCATTAATGTTAAAACTTGAAATAAAAATATGACCGTAGGATTGAGGATTAGTAAATTCAGCCGAATAATATGTAGTATCAGCTTTTTCAACAAGCAATTTTACATTTGAACCTGCCATGTCGTCAACACTCTCAATTCTGAACCATATTGCTGATGAATGATAAAAATTTGTAGATACCCCGGTTAATTCCATTGATGATGTTGACATACTGGTTCCGAGACTAATATTATTTGTAAATTCATCTTCTGTTACTTTTTCTTTTTTACAGCTTGAAAAAGAAATAATTATAATTATTAGAATGAGAGTTCTTTGCATCTATTTTGTTTTTATACTTACAAAAATACAAATATGATTTTAAATTATTAACTGGTTACTAAAAATTACCAAAATCGATTTAGATATGAACTTTTTGTTTTAAAAATCTGGAAATATTAATACATTTACAAAAATTTGATTATTTAAATTTGAAATATAAAATGAATAAAATGAGAAACAAAATATTTTTTATCGCATTAATTCTGAATATTGTTTTTGCGAATTATATAGCTATTTCAGCTCCGGTTTCGTTAGATAAAGCAAAAGATGTTGCTGTAAATTTTTATAATTTGCAATATTATAGAGTTAATGGAACGTTACCTTATTATAAGGCAATTACAATAAATCCGGTATCTGCAAAAAGTAGTGTAGGTTATTGGGTTTGTAATTTTTCTAATGGCGGATATGTGATAATTTCAGGTGATGATATTGCTTATCCGGTTATTGGATACTCCTTTGAATCAGAATTTGATTTAAATAATATTCCAGAAGCTCTTCAGGATTGGTTAACTTCTGCTTCAGAAAGTATTGACCTTGCAAAATCAAATAAAGCAAATACTGGATATCAATATTTATGGGAAAAGTATTTGAATAAAACTGAAATTAATAACATGCAGAAGCAATCAATTCAAAATGTAAGTCCTTTTGTTACTACCAAGTGGGATCAGGGTGTTAATTACAATAATTATTGTCCTGCAAATGTTAATGGTCCCGGTGGTCATTGTCTTACGGGATGTGTTGCTACAGCAATGGCTCAGGTAATGAAATATTATAATTATCCCGAAAGAGGGAGGGATTCTATTCTTTATACAGGTAATAATAATGTAGTTTTTGAAAATACATATTATCGCTGGAACGAAATGACAACTTATGCAAATAGTACCAGTGGTGATGCAATTTCTGAATTAATGTTTCATTGTGGTATAACAGTTAATATGAATTACGGACCCGATGGATCTGGTACCATGACAGAATATGTTCCCTGGGCATTAATTCATAATTTCAGATATCATCCATCAGCAGGATACCTACAAAGAAAAAATGTTACAGATAAAGATTGGGATATAATTATTCGCGATAATTTAGATATGTTGCATCCTGTTTTGTATAGTGGACAGGGTACAGGTGGTCATGCTTTTGTTTGTGATGGTTATCAGGATACCTGTTACTATCATTTTAACTGGGGTTGGAGTGGAGCTGCTAATGGTTATTTTTATAATAATGATTTAACACCTTACAGTGATAATTTTTCGAATGACCAAGGTGCTGTAATTAATATTAAACCTTATCATGCTGCAGTATGCTATAGTGGAAAAGTGTTAACAGATAGAAGTCGTACTTTTAATGATGGTAGTGACTATTCTTATTACTGGAATAATACTGATTGTAACTGGTTGATTGCTCCGGATAGTGCAGAAACAATCAGATTAACTTTTACTTCATTTGATACGCAGGCTAATGCTGATTTTGTTAGTGTTTACGATGGTGCCGATACAACTGCTACATTAATTGGAAAATATTCAGGAAGCCAGATTCCACCTGTAATTAATTCAAGTGGAAGTAAATTGTATATTGTGTTAAAAACAAATGATACTATTCAGGGACAAGGTTTCGATGCTTATTATGAAACAAAGATTATAGGTGTTGAAGAGACATTATTAAGCCGTTTTTTAAGTTTTTATCCAAATCCTGCGACTGATGTGTTATTTGTTAAATTAAATGATATTCATAACTGGGATGGCGAAATCGAAATTTATAATATAACAGGATCATTAGTTAAAAAATGTAATATAAAGCTTTCATCTGAAAATTCTGCTTCTATTAATGTTTCTGAATTAAAACAAGGTTTTTATATTATAAAAGCTAAAGGAAATGAAGGCGAGTTTAGTACAAAGCTTTTGATTAAGTAGTATTATCTTAATTACTATTCCACTCTTCAAAAAACTGCTCTAAAAACTTAACCATATATTCGTGTCTTTGTTCTGCAATTTGTTTACCCGTGGTGGTATTTATTCTGTCTTTTAATAACAATAGTTTTTCGTAAAAATGATTAATTGTAGAACCATCGCCTTTTTTGTATTCTTCAAATGAATTATGAAGTATAGGTTTATTTTCGGGATTATATAATTCTCTGTTTTTGCTTCCTCCATATGCGAAAGCGCGGGCAATACCAATTGCTCCGATAGCATCTAATCTGTCGGCATCCTGCACTATCTTGCCTTCAAGTGAAAGATTTTTTTCGTTTACATTAGCACCCTTAAAAGATAAATTTTCTATTATTTCGCAAATATGTGTAATTGTATTATTTTCTATATTATTTTTAAAAAGCCAGTTTTTAGTGTTTTCTGTTTTAGTGTTATTATTAAGTTTCCAATCGTCGGCATCATGTAGTAAAGCTGCCATTTCAATAATAAACAAATTGCAGTTGTTTTCAGTTTTTGCAATTTTTAAAGCAGTATTTCTTACACGTAACGTGTGTGCAAAGTCGTGTCCGTTTGTGTTTGACGCAAATAATTCGGAAACGTATTTTTGTGTTTTTAGAATAATTTCTTGTTTATTTATTTCCATGATTTTTTTACTTCTTCTAAAATTTCATAAACTGCCGGACACGTATAAGTATTTTTTATAGTGATTTTACTTTTTCGTAGTATTTCCGGTTGGTGTGTGTGAGGGTAATCTGCACATGCTTTTGGTCGCGATTTATAAATTGAACAATAATTATCTGAACCTAGAAAAGGGCAGGGCATGGTTTTAAATACTGCATCACCATCCTCATCAATTCTTAAATATTTTTGTTCAAA
The DNA here is from genome assembly GCA_016218155.1 of Bacteroidia bacterium. Classification (NCBI taxonomy): domain Bacteria; kingdom Pseudomonadati; phylum Bacteroidota; class Bacteroidia; species Bacteroidia bacterium. The sequence goes on along the minus strand of JACREQ010000008.1, from coordinate 31,856 downwards.
GTCTGCCGCTTTAATATTTAATGCTTTTGATATTTGTCTTATATCTCTTTCAGTTAATCGAGGTCCAAGAGATTTGCAACAATTTGCACAATCAAGACAATCAATTTTTGAAAAAATGTCATTATTTAATTTGTGAAATATTTTATCGAGTTCATTTGCTTTGCCGGGTTTAATACTTTTAAAAAAAAGTTTATTTCCGGGTTCGGCTTTCTTTGCTAATATTGACAGTTTATCAAGATAAAGCATTGAATTAATTATTTCCTGAAAAAAGATTTTTATAATTTATTTGAGAAATAGTAAGTGCAAAAACAACAACAGTTATTCCGGCAATCTTAATTCCAGGTAATTCTTCGTCCATTAAAAAATATGCAAAAATTGCAGTCAGTACCGGTATAAGATTAGTGAAAATACTAGCTCTGTTAACACCTAATTCTTTTATTGCATATGTAAAAAAAGCATAAGAAAGCGAAGATGGAAAAACTCCTAAAAATAATATTGTGTAAATAATCTTTGAAGTAAATGCGGATAAATGAAAAGTATGAAAATCAAAAATAAAAAACAATGGAAGAAATGAAACTATTCCCATTAAATTTTGCCATGTAATAATTGTAATTGGCGAATATGAATTAGAAATATGTCTGATAACCATTGTGTATCCAACAGCAGAAAATACTGCAATCATTAAAAGCCCAATACCTAATGGTGACGCATTAAAACTTAAGTCACGTTCAAAAATTATCATAACAACTCCTACAATAGAAATCATTATTCCAATTAAATTTAAAATTGAAACTTTTTCTCTGAAAAGTATCCATGCTGCCCATGGAACAAATAAAGGGATTGTTGCTATCAATACAGCTCCAAGAGTAGAAGAGACAAATTGCAAACCAAATGTTTCACCTAAAAAATAACACAATGGTTCGAAAATAGTTAACAAAATAAACCATTTAAAGTCAGGTTTCTTAATCGGTTCAAGAATATTAAAAATTTTAGTAAGTAGAATTAGGAAAATACTTGATACAATTAACCTGGCTAAAATTAAAGTAATCGGTGTAAGTGCTTCTAATGAAATTTTTGTTCCCACAAATGAGAATCCCCAAAAGATCATTGACAATACAAGGCAAAAATAAACAAGAAATAAACTTTTTTTCATAACGGGCGAAGGTAGCCAATTTTTAATTTTTAAGCAGAATATAAAAAAATGTTTTATTTCTTTGTAGAAACAAGAATATCGGCTTGTATTTCCTGAATACTGTTTAGTTTATCCTCAATTTTATTTCCAGATAAATATGTGAAAATAATTTTATAAGAACTTTTAGTGTTTTCAATATTTAAAGTCATATCTTCCTTATTATACTGGAAATAATTATTAGTTCCTGATATTTTTTTATCTGTTATGTTTTTAACAAATGCAAAAATGTCAATATTAATAGTAGTGTCATTATTTATAAACTGAAGATTTCCCTTATCAGGAATAAGTATAATATCAAGTTTTGTTGAATCTGAAAGTATATAATTTGTTTTAATTAATGTATCAGTACTTTCGTTTTCGTAGTTATAATAATATGACCTATAATTAATAAAATAATCGTATCCTGTAACTTTTAATGGCGATTCGTTAGAATTGTACTGACATGTATATGAAAATTGTGTTTTACCATTTTCAACATATGGTAAACTAAGATTATATTCAATTCCCATGTACGTTGTTAACTTATTCATGCCTTCGTAGCTGGAGTAATATCTGATAGTGTCACGATTAAAAACTGTATCAAGATTTTGTGTAAAAAAATTCTGAATAGATTTGTGTCCGTGCATATCAACCATATAAGATAAAGTTGAACAGATTACAACATCATCATCAATTGTAATTTTATTTGTGGCTTTTATTATTTTTCCATCTTTTAGCATATTGTTTTTTGAAAGTACACTTTCAAGTCTGTTCATTTGATTCCACTTAGAGATTTTAAAAACATTCCATGGTCCATTTATAGAAAATAATGCCAATACAGTTAATGAAAGAGGAATTATTCTTATTAGTTTATATTTTTTTATAATTATAAAACCAGCATTAAATACCAACCATACACCTAATAATATTACAAATAATCTATTTTCGGTAATTCCATATTCAGATACTCTTTTAAATATGGCGATAAAAAACATTATAAGCAATGGAAATAATGAAATAAAGAAAACATTTGAGAAAATACGAATTCCTTTATTTTGTTTTTCTTCTCTTATTGGATATAGTAGAAGGAAAGATAATACTCCTAAAATCGCATAACCAAGTACAAGATATACAACCCAACCAACAGGCCAGTCTTGTGTTATTATAATTTTAATAAAATATGTGTACAATATTAAAGCATATATCAACACAAGAGGAATAAGAATATATTGTGTAAATATTTTGATGCCTAAAGGATATATTGTTGTTTGATCGAGTTTACGGAAATGTTTAGGTGCACCGGCAAGAAAAAACCAAACACCAAAAATTCCAACATGTACTATCCATAATCTTAAATAATATTCTTCTTTTATGTTAATGTCGAATAGTTGGTCAATTGCAAGTAATGCCAGAGAAATACCTAAAAACAATACTCCGGCATACAAAATTGTTAATAACAAACGAAGAAATAATATTTTATTAAATTGCCAGAAAGAATATTGATTTTTAAAACCAATGTATGGAGAGAATGAAACTAATAGATGGAAAATTAATAGCCATATTATCATTCTTATGTAGTGCTTTTCAAGAAATAAATCGGGAAGTGTAATATAATAAAGGAATAAAAAAATAAAACCGGCACAACGTATTAACAATTTAAATGTTTTTGTGACTTCCAGCCTTTCTGCAAATAATGTTAAAGAGATAAACATTGGAATACCAATAGCACATGTCATTATTAAATGGTACCAAGAAGTATAATCTCTGTATCCGTCGTAGTTAAAGTCAACAACATACAATGAGGCAAGTGTTCCAATAATAGCAATGCTTATTGTAAATGGAAAACGAATAAAAGTATTCTGACTTTTCAGGAATAAATATTTTATACTTGGCAGTTTCATAAAGCTTTATTTATTTAAGCAAAGTTACTCAACAATAAAGTATTTTCAAATAAAAATTGAAATCAAAAAAGTTAAACAGGAATAAGGGTAAAAAATGGGATTATTTCATTTTTATTAATAGCTCTGTATTAATTTCACCATTACCTTTTTTGTCCCATATTTTAGTACACCATTTATATGTTCCCCCTTTAATCATCGGATGACTGGTTTCAATTAATATACCAATGCAATCACTTACCAGAATAGTGTCGAAGCCAATAGTATCGTAATCCATAAACAAATCATCATTTCTAAAAAGTATTGCACCTGTGGAGTCAATAACACTCATTGATGCACCAACATATGCTTTACCATCAACTAAGTTAAAACCTCTTGTTCCTATAAACTGCATTTCAGCTGTAGAATCCAAAGTAATTAAATTGTCTTTTAGTGTATCTTTCCATTGCAATACAAAAACTTTGTCGAATGATAATCCTTTCTTAGTATAAGTAATGTTTAATGTAGATTCGTTTGATTTGTTACAACTTATTGAAAAAACAATCAGGATAATTAAGATAAAGCTATATATACTTTTTTTAAGCATGTCAGAAAAATTTCTCAAAGATATTTATTTTTTTTCCGGATTCTTTCTTAATTATTGACATGATGTTTAATAACAAATAAAACAGTTGAGCTTTTTTATTTATGCATATTATTATAATTTCAATAACTTTGTATTTAGTTACATCTTTGTTAATTGCTTATAATTAAAAAATAAAAAAATGCCAATTTCAAATTCAGATATTCTTTATGAAGACAATCATTTAATAGCAATTAATAAAAAGGCAGGAGAGCTTGTACAACCCGATAAATCTGGTGGTGAGTCGTTGGAAGAATCTGTAAAGCAATTTTTAAAAGTAAAATATAACAAAGAAGGAAATGTTTTCTTAGGTGTTACTCATAGAATTGACAGACCTGTTAGTGGATTGGTTTTAATGGCAAAATCTGCTAAGGCACTTTCCAGATTAAATCAAATGATGCAAGATCATAAATTTAAGAAGACTTATTGGGCTATAACAGCAAATAAACCGGAATCTGATGAAGGTAAGCTAGTTCATTTTATTCGCAGAAATGAACAAAAAAATATGTCCTCAGCATTTAAAAAAGAAGTAACCGGAAGTAAGCTGGCTGAATTAAATTATAAAGTAATTGCAAAATCCGAAAGATATTTTTTATTGGAGATTGAGCTTATTACCGGTCGTCACCACCAAATTCGTGCACAGTTATCGGCAATAGGTTGTTCAATTAAGGGCGATTTGAAATATGGTTTTAATCGTTCAAATCCAGATGGAAGTATAAGTCTTCATTCAAGAGAAATTTCATTTGTTCATCCTGTTTCGCAGCAAAAACTTACAATAAATGCACCTGTTCCGAATGAGAAATTGTGGTTGCATTTTCAACTAACTATGAAATAAAAAAAGCTGCTTTGATAAGCAGCTTTTCGTGATCCAGCTGGGATTCGGACCCAGGACCCCATCCTTAAAAGGGATGTGCTCTACCTACTGAGCTACTGAATCGATACCCTTTTTAAAAGAGAGTGCAAAGCTATAATCATTTTGCAAAATATGCAAAAACATATGAGAAAAACTTTAAAATATTTTCAATATCTTTTATAATCATCATATTTTCAAGTATAATCATTTTAAAAATCTTTATTTTTCTTTATCAAATGAACAGTTATCTTTGTAAAAAATGAAATTATAAATGAGCAAACGTGTAGTCATAATTACTGGCGCTTCATCAGGAATAGGAAAGGCTTTAGCATTTGAGTTTGCAAAACGTGATTATAGAATTGTAATTGCTGCAAGAAATGTAGAAAACCTTGACGAAGTAAAAAAAGAACTAATTAAGTCAAATTGTGAAGTTGTTTCGGTTATTGCAGATGTTGCAAAAGAAGAAGATTGTAAATTAATAATTGATAAAGCAATTGAACATTTTAATCAGATAGATGTTTTAATTAATAATGCCGGAATTTCGATGCGTGCAATTTTTGAGGATCTTGATTTAAATGTTCTTAAAAGATTAATGGATACAAATTTTTGGGGAACGGTATACTGTACAAAATTTGCTTTGCCATGGCTATTAAAAGCAAAAGGAAGCGTAGTTGCAGTTTCTTCTATTGCTGGTTTTGCTCCACTTCCAGCCAGGTCAGGGTATTCTTCATCAAAATTTGCAATTCATGGTTTTTTACAAACATTAAGAGTTGAAAATATTAAAAAGGGATTACACGTAATGATTGCTGCACCTGGATTTACTGCATCAAATATCAGAAAAACCGCATTAGTTGCAGATGGTAGTCAACAGGGTGAAACACCAAGAGCCGAGGAGAAATTAATGACTGCAGAAAAAGTTGCATTTTATATTGCAAAAGGAATAGAAAAACGAAAAAGAACTATTGTACTTACTTCACAGGGAAAGATGGTTGTATTATTATATAAATTATTGCCATCTTTAATGGATAAAGTTATCTATAATAGTATGGCTAAAGAGCCAGATTCACCTTTAAAATAATTATTTATGCTTTCGTACATTACTGAAATTAGAGTTAGATATGGTGAAACAGATAAAATGGGAGTAGTTTACTATGGTACCTATCCATTATACCTTGAGGTAGCCAGAACCGATTTAATGAGAAAACATGGAATTGTTTATCGTGATATGGAGGAAAATGGTATTCAGATGCCAGTTGTTCATTTAGAATGTACTTATATTAAGCCTGCATTTTATGATGATATAATTAAAATAAATACAATAATTAAAGACATAGCCGGTAGTAAAATAATTTTCGATTACGAATTGTATAATAAAGATAACCAGATAATAAACAAGGCTAGTACTACTTTAATATTTGTTAATTCAATTACAGGAAAGCCTTGCAGGCCACCTGCAAATATTTTAGATAAATTTAAAGAGATTGTTTAGGCATATATTTTGACTGTTAATGGCTTTTTTGTTTTATATGACCTATGTTTTTTAGACTCTATCTTTTTTGTATATTTAAATTTTAAAAATAATCGTTTGAATTAAAAATAATATGCTGTTAGTTAAGTTTGTACGACAATTTTGCAACCCGAAAACTCTGTTTACTCTCTTTGTTGCATTCTTTATCTATATCTCCAATTTTTCATATGCTCAAGGACCAAAAGGATATCTTGAAGTAGTAGGAAAAGTAAAAGGTGGTAAAAAAATTATAACTGCCGATGTTAATATATATTTAAACAACTCTAAAATTGATTCAAAGAAAACTACAGCAGATGGAAAATTTAATTTTAAGTTTGATATTGACAAGCAGTATATTGTAGAAGTTGTATCAACCGGTTATGTAACAAAAAAGGTACTTTTTGATACAAATGCACCTGAAAAGGATTTAATTTATAAATATTCATTCACTGTTGAGTTATTTGAATCATTTCCGGGTATTGATGTCTCTACTTTAAGTAAGCCTGTTACGAAAATCAATTATAATGAAGATGCAGATGCTTTTGATTATGACGTAGCTTATACTGATGTAATGAGAAAGGAAATTGATAAGATTACTAATCAGATAGATGCACTTAAAAAACAATCTTATCAACAGATTATAACAAAAGCAGATGAACTTTTTAAAACTGAGAAATATGAAGAGGCTATAACATATTACGAAAAAGCTATTGATGCTGATCCATACAGTGATTATCCCGATAAGAGAATTATGGAATGTGAAAAGTTAATTGCAAATAAACAGGGAAATGATAGTCAATACACTAAATTAATTGCTGATGCAGATCAGGGTTTTAATACTAAAAGCTATGTAGCTGCAAAAGAAAATTATAAAAAGGCCTCTGGAATAAAACCAACCGAACAATATCCAAAAACAAAAATTGCTGAAATAGATAAAATACTTGCCGAACAAAAAAACGAGGCGGATCAGAAGGCAAAGGATGATCAATACAAAGCTGCTATAGCAAAAGGTGATGCCTCTTTAAATGGTCAAAAGTATGATGAGGCTAAAAAATCTTATAACGATGCATTAGCTATAAAACCAACCGAGCAATATCCAAAAACAAAAATTGCTGAAATAGATAAATTATTAGCGGATAAATCTGCCAAGGAAAAAGCCGATGCCGAAGCAAAAGCTGCAAAAGAGAAAGCTGATGCCGAAGCAAAATTAAAAGATGATTCATATAAAGCAGCAATAGCAAAAGCAGACGCTTTCTTAGCAGGAAAAAAATACGATGAAGCTAAAAAAGGATATAATGATGCATTAGCGATAAAATCTACCGAACAATATCCAAAAACAAAAATTGCTGAAATAGATAAATTATTAGCAGATAAATCTGCCAAAGAAAAAGCCGATGCCGAAGCAAAAGCTGCAAAAGAGAAAGCTGATGCCGAAGCAAAAGCAAAAGAGGATTCGTATAAAGCAGCTATAACAAAAGCTGACGCTTCTTTAGCAATGCAAAAATATGATGATGCAAAGAAGGGTTATAATGATGCATTAGCAATAAAACCAACAGAACAATATCCCAAAACAAAGATTTCTGATATTGATAAATTATTGGCAGATAAACTAGCAAAGGAAAAAGCTGAAGCTGAAGCAAAAGCAAAATTAGAAGCGGAAGCAAAAGCTAAGGCCGAAGCAGATGCAAAAGCAAAGGCCGATGCAGAAGCAAAAGCTAAAGCCGACGCGTTAGCAAAAGCAGCCAAAGAAAAAGCAGATGCCGAAGCAAAGGCAAAACTAGAAGCTGAGGCAAAGGCTAAAGCCGATGCCGAAGCTAAAGCCAAGGCTGATGCATTAGCGAAAGCAGCCAAAGAAAAAGCAGATGCTGAAGCTAAAGCAAAACTAGAAGCAGAAGCAAAAGCAAAGGCCGATGCAGAAGCAAAAGCAAAAGCCGACGCATTAGCAAAGGCTGCAAAAGAAAAGGCTGATGCAGAAGCTAAAGCAAAATTAGAAGCTGAAGCCAAAGCCAAAGCTGATGCAGAAGCAAAGGCAAAAGCCGATGCATTAGCAAAAGCAGCCAAAGAAAAAGCAGATGCTGAAGCCAAGGCAAAACTAGAAGCCGAGGCAAAAGCAAAAGCTGATGCTGAAGCAAAGGCAAAATTAGAAGCAGAAGCCAAAGCGAAAGCCGAAGCTGATGCAAAGGCAAAAGCCGACGCATTAGCTAAAGCTGCAAAAGAAAAGGCAGATGCAGAAGCTAAAGCAAAATTAGAAGCTGAAGCCAAAGCAAAAGCTGATGCAGAAGCAAAGGCAAAAGCCGACGCATTAGCAAAAGCAGCAAAAGAAAAAGCAGATGCAGAAGCTAAAGCAAAACTAGAAGCTGAAGCCAAAGCTAAGGCTGATGCCGAAGCAAAGGCAAAAGCCGACGCATTAGCTAAAGCTGCAAAAGAAAAAGCGGATGCTGAAGCCAAGGCAAAACTAGAAGCTGAGGCAAAAGCAAAAGCGGATGCTGAAGCAAAGGCAAAATTAGAAGCAGAAGCCAAAGCGAAAGCCGACGCTGAAGCAAAGGCAAAAGCTGATGCATTAGCAAAAGCTGCGAAAGAAAAAGCTGAAGCTGAAGCCAAAGCAAAATTAGAAGCCGAGGCCAAAGCAAAGGCAGATGCAGAAGCTAAAGCAAAATTAGAAGCTGAAGCCAAAGCTAAAGCTGATGCCGAAGCAAAGGCAAAAGCCGACGCATTAGCAAAAGCAGCCAAAGAAAAAGCAGATGCTGAAGCTAAGGCAAAACTAGAAGCTGAAGCCAAAGCTAAAGCCGATGCAGAAGCAAAAGCAAAAGCCGACGCATTAGCAAAGGCTGCAAAAGAAAAGGCTGATGCCGAAGCTAAAGCAAAGTTAGAAGCTGAAGCCAAAGCTAAAGCTGATGCCGAAGCAAAGGCAAAAGCCGACGCATTAGCAAAAGCTGCCAAAGAAAAAGCAGATGCTGAAGCCAAGGCAAAACTAGAAGCCGAGGCAAAAGCAAAAGCTGATGCTGAAGCAAAGGCAAAATTAGAAGCAGAAGCAAAAGCTAAGGCTGATGCTGAAGCAAAAGCCAAGGCAGAGGCTGATGCAGCTCAAAAAGCAAAAGAAGAATCTTATAAAGTTTTCATTACAAAAGCTGATCAGGAGTTTACCTCAAAAAGTTATGAAAATGCAAAATCTAACTATCAAAAGGCTTCCAATTTAAAACCTGATGAAAGTTATCCTAAATCAAAAATTGCTGAAATTGAAAATTTATTAGCTCAAAATAAAAAGAAAGATGAGGAGCAGAAAATAAAAGATAAAGCATACGATGATGCGATTTCAAAAGCTGACGAGTTTTTTGGCAAAAAGGAGTATCCATCAGCTATTGCCAGTTATAAAACTGCATCTTCAGTTAAACCAAATGAAAATTATCCTAAACAGAAAATTTTTGAATGCCAAAATTTATTAAAAGAGCAGAACTTAACAGAACAGCAGAAATTAGAGGCTGAAAAGCAAAAACAGATTGAGGAAGCAAAGAATAGTAATAAAAAACTTGAAGAAATAGATTATACAAATAAAGCAGTTGTTGAAAAATTTCTTTCTGAATTATCAAAAAAATACCCAGAAGGAGTAACTGAAGAAAAATACGAAGATGCTTCTAAAAAAATAAAAAGAGTTATTGTAAATAAAGGTGGTCTTGCTTCAGAATTTAGAGAGGTAACACATAGTTGGGGAGGGGTTTATTATTTTAAAAATGGTCAGTCCATTTCAAAAACAATTTTCTATACTGAAACTAAGAAATAATATTTCGCTATGTTATATATTTATTTATGGCGAATATTATTCTTATTTGTTATAACTGTTTTAATTTCTTGTGAACCACAAAATATAATAAATCAGAATAAAGATTACTTTATTGATTCCTTTAAGATAAAGTTAAAGTATGCAAAGCATTTGGATTTTTCAATATCAGATTCTGTAATTGCTGTTAGGGTTTATAATCCATGGCAATCTGCAAAAGATAAATCGTTTAATTATTTGTTTTCAATTAATAAAAGTAAAAAGAATGATTTTATTAATATACCTGTAAAACGAGTTATCTGTCTTTCAACATCACATATAGGTTTTATTACTGCACTAAATAAACAAATGAATATTATTGGTGTTTCAGGAGCACAGTTCGTTTATGATAGTCTAACTCAACTTTTAATAAAACAAGGTAAAATTGTAGATGTTGGTTATGAACAGAGTTTGAATTATGAACTAATATTATCTTTAAAACCTGATGTTATTATTGCTTATGGTGTAGAAAGTAAAAATGTGGGATATGTAACAAAGCTTGAAGAGCTTGGATTACCTGTAGTTTTTGTTGCAGAATATTTAGAGGAAACTCCTTTAGCAAAAGCAGAATGGATAAAGTTTTTTGGTATACTATTTAATATGAAACAAAATTCAGATTCGTTATTTTCTGTTATTGATAGTAATTATAACAATATAAAGAATATTGCATCGAAATATTTAGAAAAACCAAAGGTATATGCTGGATTACCATGGAAAGATACATGGTACATTGCAGGTGGGAAGAGTAATCTTTCATGTCTTATAAGCGATGCAGGGGCTGATTATATATGGAAAGATAATAACTCTAAAGAAAGCTTTCCATTAAATCTTGAATTGGTGTTTGATAAAGTTTCTAAAGCTGATTTCTGGATAAATTCAGGTTCGGCAACTTCATTAAATGAAATAAATGTAACTGATTCACGACTTTCTCAATTAAAATCATTTAAAAATAAAACAGTTTATAACAATATAGCAATAAGTAATTCTTTTGGTGGTAACGATTATTGGGAATCAGGGGTTGTAAATCCACATATAATATTAAAGGATATTGTTAAAATTTTTCATCCAAAAGCATTTCCTGATTATAAAATTCATTATTATAAAAAGCTTGAATAAATGAATTTATTAAAAAAAAATAACAAAGCTTTTATACTAATTGTTTCAATAATAATTGTCATAATACTTGTATTTATTGATTTGATTAATGGTCCTGTAAGGATTAGTATTAGTGAGGTGTTAAAATTATTTTATAATTGTGGTAGTTCAAATGATAATTTTTCGACAATTTTTTTTGATATTCGTTTACCAAGAGTGTTAACAGCAATTGTAGCCGGATTGTCTTTGTCTGTAAGTGGTTTGTTAATGCAAACTTTGTTTCGTAATCCACTTGCAGGACCATATGTTCTTGGGGTAAGTTCTGGTGCTGGACTTGGTGTAGCTTTTATGGTTATGGGTTTCTCAGCATTTGGGTTGAACTTTGTTGAGTTAATGGGAAGTGGCGGAACTATCCTTGCTGCTTGTATCGGTTCTGGTTTATTTATGTTGCTGATATTTGCAGTTTCATTAAAAATAAGAGATGTTATGACATTACTTATAACCGGAATGTTATTGGGTTCTGCTGCTGGTGCAATTATAAATGTTTTTCAGTTTGCAGGTTCTGATCAATCTCTTAAGCTATTTGTGATATGGACAATGGGTAGTCTTGGAAGTACAACATGGCCGCAGCTTGAACTAATGTCCGTTGTGGTTTTAATTGGAGTAGTAATTTCTTTATTTCTTGCATATCCATTAAATGTATGGTTATTAGGCGATGAAAATGCGAGAGCTTCAGGAGTAAATATTTCAAGAGTTAGAAATATATTGTTAATATCAACTACACTTTTAGCAGGTAGTATAACAGCTTTTTGCGGACCTCTTGCATTTGTAGGTATTGCAGCTCCTCATATTGCCAGGATGATTTCAAAAACATCTGATCATCGTTTTTTAATTCCGTTTAGCGGAATTGTTGGAATTGCAATGCTTCTAACAGCAGATATTCTTACTCAAATACCCGGATCAGGTTTTGTTCTTCCTATAAATTCAACAACATCGCTGTTAGGTGTTCCTATTGTATTGTGGATAGTCTTAAAAGGTAAAAAAATGTGGTTATGACAACAAATATCAAAACTACTATATCTGCAAAAGATCTGGTTACTGGATATAAAACCGGAAAAAAATTTAAAACAATTCCATCATTTGCATTAAATTTTGAAGCAAAATCAGGAGAGCTAATAGCATTAATAGGATCAAATGGCTCAGGAAAAACTACTCTTCTAAGAACCATTGCAGGATTACATCCAAGTAAAAGCGGTGAGTTAAATATTTGTGACTTGTCGCCAATGAAAGCAAATAGATTGGATTTTGCAAAGTCATTATCAATAGCTACTACGGAACTCTTAAAAGTTGCATATACTTCAGTTAATGAGTTTGTAACATTAGGCAGATTCCCATATTCTAATTTTTTTGGAAAACTTAGTGCTGAAGATATGCACATTGTTAATTTAGCTATTGAGGAAACAGGTATAGCATCAAAACGAAATGAGCAGATGAATTGTTTGAGTGATGGTGAGCGCCAGAGAGCTGTTATTGCCAGAACACTTGCTCAGGATACTAAGGTTATTTTATTTGATGAGCCTACTGCATTTCTGGATATTAAAAATAAAGTCGAAATTCTTAATCTGCTAAAATCACTTACTTTAAAGTTTGGTAAAACTATAATTTTTTCAACTCATGATTTATCTTTAGCATTACACCTTGCTGATAAAATATGGCTTATTTCTTCTGAAAAAATGATTAGTAAAATTCCCGAACAAGTAATTTTTGACGGGGATTTGGCAAATGAATTTGATTCTGATTTTTTACATATTGATAAAAATTCAGGAAATTTAACTTTTATAGAAAAATATTCTTTAAATATTGGATTATCAGGGAATAGCTCTCTTTTTAATGTAACTTCAAATGCATTAAAAAGAATTGGTTTTAATGTAGTAAGTAACAAATCTGAAAGTTTAAACGTTATAATCGATGAAAATGAGAAATTAAGTTTATGGAAGTTAAGTAATCAAAACAATACTTTGGTTTTTAATAATCTTGAAGATTTAATATCGCATTTAAAATTCATAAAACTTAAAAAATAATTTTATGTTAAAAAAAATTGCTTCTTATGCCTTAGTTGCAATGGTACTAGCATTGACCGTACTTGGTTTATTATCAATTTGGGATATTATTTCAATTGAAAAGGTAATGCAAAAGACATTATTATCATTATTTGTTATTTTTATTGCTTCTGTTGTAGTACTTTTTATTTTTGGAGTAGTTATTAGAGAAGATAAAAATTCTAAACAACCGTAGTGAATTTTTTTGTTTAATTTTAGGGTATGATTAACTTCATACCCTATTTGTTTTTATAATGTGAGAAAAACTCTTTGTTGTTTAATTGTTATTTTATTTTTTTTTAATAGTATAGTTGTCTCCCAGAACGACACTCTGTTAAATAAAAAGAGGTTGTATTTTTTCTCTGGAGTTACAGCAGTAACATACACAGGAACTATGTTAATGTTAAATGAGCTATGGTATAAGAATTATTCTCATAGTTCGTTTCATTTTTTTAATGATAGTAAGGAATGGCTTCAAATGGATAAATCTGGTCATGCTTATTCTACATATTATTTGAGTTCGGCATTGATAAGTGGATTTGAATGGAGTGGTTTTAGACATAATAAATCTGTTGTTATAGGATCAGGTATTGCTTTTATTGCAATGTCGGGTATTGAAGTCTTTGATGGCTATTCTTCGAAATGGGGGGCTTCGTTAAGTGATTTATCTGCTAATTTTGGTGGGAGTGTACTTTATGCAAGTCAGGAATTATTATTTAAGAAACAAATTTGTCGTTTAAAATTTTCATACCACCCAACAAATTGGCCTGTATATAGACCAGATGCGCTTGGCGAAAATGATTTTCAATCTGTTATAAAAGATTATAACGGACAAACTTACTGGCTTTCTTGTAATTTAAAATCAATTACCGGAATTAATAAAATGCCGGGTTGGTTAAATATTTCTTTAGGTTATAGTGGTGAATCTATGCTTGGAGGTAATGATAATAATGATATAACCATAGAGGCAGTAATTCCTCCACCTGATCGTTATTGCCAGTATTATTTGTCGCTTGATGCAGATTTAACTCAGATTAAAGTAAAAAGTAAAGTTTTAAAATCAGTTTTTAAGGCTTTAAATTGTCTTAAAGTTCCTTTTCCTGCTTTAGTTTATGAGCAAAATAAATTGAAATTTAGTTCACTTTATTTTTAATGAATACTAAATTATTTTGTGCAAATATTTATTTGTGGTGGCTGTATTAAGTGACGTTTTACAGTACAAAGTTCAGCAGAATTAATTAGAGCTTCTTTATATTTTTCTGGAAAATCTACTGGTAATTGTATTTCAATATTTATTTTAGATACTAAGTGTGAAGTGTTATCATACTCCATATTTTGAATAAGTTTTAGTCCGTTTGTAGAAATATCTCTTTTATCACAAAAGGATTTAACAACTATTCCTGTACAAGTTCCTAAAGAAGCAAGAAATAAATCAAATGGAGTTGAAGCACTGTTGTTGCCACCTGATGAGATAGATTGGTCTGTATTAATTGTATGTCCGTTATAATTTGCAATAACTTTTTTGGCACCGTCAAAAGTGATAATCATTTCCATAAATAAAAATTAAAGTAAAATGTTAATTATAAATTGAACTTAATTCCCATTACAATATGGTCGTCAATTTGCTCCATTTCTCCACGCCAGTCTAATGCTTCTTTTTCAAGAATACTGCGCTGTTCTTCCATTGGTTTCTGATAAATTTCAACTAAAAATTCTTTGAATTTTTTATACATATATTTTCTGCCTTTATCTCCACCAAACTGATCTGCAAAACCGTCAGAGAAAAGGTAAATAACATCTCCATTTTGCATATCAAGTTCAGTTCTTGCAAAAGGTATATGCATTTTGTCGTGAAGCCCAATAGGCATTTTATCGCCTTTGTATTCAGCAAGCTCTCCGTTTCTGACTAAATATAAAGGATTATTAGCTCCGCTAAATTCAAGTTTCCTAGTGTTATAATCATATGCAATGAGGTTAATATCCATTCCGTCTTTTGTCTCACCTTCACGTCCCGATTGGTTTAACGACTCAATAATGGATTCCCGCAAATGGTTTAGAACATCATCTGAATGAGTTACTTCAGGCTTTGTTATAATTTCGTTAAGGAAGGAAATGCCAAGCATACTCATAAATGCTCCTGGCACACCATGACCTGTACAATCGGCTGCAGCAGCAATAAGTATATTTGAGCGCTCAATTTTTTTAAGGAAGTAAAAATCTCCGGATACAATATCTTTTGGTTTAAAATAAATAAAAAATTCAAGTCCAGGAGTATTTATTGTGCCTTCTGTTGGTAACAAAGCTTCCTGAATTCGTTTAGCATATCTTATACTTGCTGTAATGTCTTTATTTATTAATTCAATTTCTTTATTTTTATCAAGAATCTCGTCTTTTTGTTTTACGATTTCTGCTGTTCTTTCAACAACAATACCTTCTAATCGTTTTTTGTCAGCTTCAAGTTTTCTGGTATAAAATTTTATGGAAAATAATAAAATAAAAATACCTATAACAACATACCCGACATATGCCCATGTTGTTCTCCACCATGGAGGTAATATCTCAAATTCAAATTCAGCAATGGTACTTTCTATTGCATATATGTTTTGTGCCTTTACTCTGAAAATGTATTTTCCTTCGTATAGATTTGTAAACTCCTTTTTTGTTTCAGTTGACCATGTAGACCATTTTTCACTGAATCCTTCAAGAAAATAGCTATACTTAATATTGTTTTCATCCTCAAAATAAGGAGCAGAAAATGAGAATGTAAGATTGTTGAATTTATATGCCAGTATAGGTTTTAGTTCGTTTGGTTGAATTAAACAGGGTATTCTTGAGCTATCATTACCATTTATAAATAAATTGTAATTTGTTCCATTGAAAAGAGTAGAGTCAGAATTTACAATAACCGATCTAATAAGTGTATTATAGTTTATGTTGTATTTTCTTTTAAAAAGATTATCATAACAAAATAAACCTTCAGATCCACCTATCCATGTGAGCCCATCTGGTTCTGAATATATTACCTGAACAGTCATTTGTGGTAAACGTCTGAATGGAAGCGTGTCAGCTTTATATTCGTTATAATGTTTGCTGAATTTATAAACTCTGTTATCAATATTCATCCATATCTGGTTGTTAAATCCAGGAAAAAATGAAATTATTTTTCGCTTATTTTTATTTAAATTGTTACCAAATTGGTCGCTTGGAATAAATCTATTTTGTTTTTTATCATAAATATAGAACCCATGAGCTGTTCCAAATACAATTCCATTAACAGTATTTGTAACAAAAATATCATTCATTACAGGTAGTCCGTCGTTTGTTGTGAAATTTGTTACTGATCCGTCTTTTGCTAATCTATAAACACCGTTAATTAAACTGCATGCCCATAAATCACCTTCGTTATCTTCTGCTAACCATCTTATTTCATTTGTGATTTTTTCGTGTTGAACAATTTTAAATTTACCGTTAATATAAGTAGCTATTTTAAGACCTTTTTCTTCTCCAAGATATACTGTGTTTTTATTAAATTTAGATACATATAAAGTTTGAATGTACTCGTCTTTTGTATCTTTATTAGTACTTGTATAATTAAAAACCTGATTGTTAAAAATCTCTGAAAGATACCAGCTGGTTCCGATAATTAGGTGCTCTTTCCCGTCAATGTTCATTAATTTCATAGAGTTAATAGATTGCCCTTTGAACTTTGGGATAGTTGTGAATACAGGGAATCCATTTTTATTATATTCTAATTTATATAATCCTAATTCAGTGCCGATATATAAAACACCATTATATCTTATAATGTCATATACAGTACCGGCTAATTTAGACTCAGTTGAGAAATATCTGAAAGGACTGTTGAACTCAAATTTAGAAATACCATTACCAAGTGTTGCCCATAATACGCCCTGGTCGTTACAATAATAAATATCACTAAAGGTTTTTGATTGTACGCCTGTAGAATCTGTATAGTTTTCGATTAATTTACCTTTCTTTTCAGATATTGCTAAACCGGCATTAATTGTTCCCCAAGCATATAAATTGTCATTTATGCATGTACCTGTATATGCAATATTATCTCTTAAAAAATTACTTGTTTTTTCAAACTGGGCATTGTTTTCAGGTTGTGACACGGTACCATCTAAAGTGTTATAAATAATTAACCCATCATAAGTGTAAACTATTAATTGTCCCCGTTTATATGGTAAAATATTAAGAATGTCTTTATCAATAAAATAATCACCGCCTTTAGCAAGTTCAACTTTTTTTCCTGAAAGCTTTAGTAAACCTACTTTCCAGTTCCCGATATAAAGTGTTCCGTCAATATAAAAACTCCAGAAACAGCCGTCGGCTAAGCCGATTGTATCTATTTTTGATTTCTGATTGTAAAGGAATATGTATTTATTAGAGCAAAAATATACCTCGTTCTTTTTGTTTACATATGTTTTCCAGATATTACTGAATTTTATTTTTGATGTATCAAGTTGACTACTTAAAGATTTATATACAATTTTTCCTGATGCATCAGCCTGAAGTTTTCCAAACTCCCCAACAGCACCAACATATACTGTATTGTTTGAGTCAACAGCTAAACACCGGACAATTGAATTGTTTGGAACAGGGATTTTTGCCCAGGATTTTCCATCATATTCTAAAACTCCATTATCATTATTTCCAAAATAAATAATTCCTCTTTTATCGCGAACAACTGCCCAGTTTTGATTGTGTGCTTTATATTCTTTTGGAGAAAAATTTCTAAAGAAAGGAATACCTGTTTTGTTTACCTGCCCAGTTACAAATAAATAAGGCAAAGTAAACAGAATTGTAATAAATAATTTATAAATATATACTTTCATAATATTTCAACCATAAAAGTATAATTTTTAGATTGTAAAAAAAATAGCTTTCAAAAATATAATTTCATATTTTTATGCTTTGATTTTATTATAAAAAAACGATTGATTAAATGAAAATTGCAGTTGATTTTGATGGAACAATAGTTGAACATGAATATCCTAAAATTGGAGAGGAAAAACTATTTGCAATTGAAACTTTAAAGCAGATTCAGAAACAAGGGCATCAACTTATTCTATGGACTTTCAGAACAGGTTCAGAATTAAAGGATGCAGTTGAATTTTGCAAAAAGCGAGGGTTAGAATTTTATGCAGTTAATAATAATTATCCTGAGGAAGTTTATGATTCTACAATTCCAAGAAAAATAAATGCTGATCTTTTTATAGATGATAGAAATTTTGGTGGCTTTGTTGACTGGAGTGTGATTTGGCAATCTTTTAGTAAAGAATCCTTAGATAATTTAGAACAGAAATTCCTTAAAAATAAAAAACCGTTTTTAAAAAGAATATTTGGGTAGAATATTTAACTATTATTTATTTCTTTAATTCTCCATTCTTTAACTCCTCTTTGCCCTCTTAAAAAATCTTCGATACTCATTCTTTTCCTTCCTTCTGGCTGAATATCTAATAAGCTGATTAAACCTCCGTCTGTTGTTATGTAAAAATATGTTTTCCCATCGCTAAGGCAGCTTGTTCCTTTTGAATTGTGTTGTCCTTCAATTATTGCTGATGAGAAAATTTTAATCGTAAAACTTTCTTTTGTGTCAATGTTCTCTATTGCTGTCCAGGCTCCAGGGTAGGGGCTTAAACCACGGATATGATTGTAAATATTTTCAGTTTTTAAACTCCAGTTTATTTTACAAGTTTGCCTGTTAATTTTGGGTGCATTTTTTAATTCCTGACCTGGAATAATAAACTGGCTTTGAGAATAAGATTCGTAACCACCTTCTTCGATAGCATTTACTGTTTTTAATAATAATGCAGCACCTTTTGTCATTAATGTGTCATGGATAATTCCGGCATTATCGGTATCTTTAATTTTAACTTCTTCAAAATTTATAATCTTACCCATATCGATTTCTTTCTCAATAAAGAAAGTTGTAATTCCGGTTATTTTTTCGCCATTTATTATTGCCCAGTTAATAGGAGCTGCTCCACGATAGTTAGGTAACAATGAACCATGAAGATTTATTGTTCCTTTTCCTGGCATTTGCCATACTATTTCAGGTAACATTCTAAATGCAACTACTACAAATAAGTCTGCATTTATTTTTTTTAGTTCACTAATAAATTCTTCATCTTTAAGTTTTACTGGCTGTAATATTGGAAGTCCAATTTCTTCAGCATATTGTTTTACATCACTTTTTTGTGTTTGTAGACCTCTACCTGCAGGTTTATCTGGAACTGTAACAACTGCACAAATATTTTTTCCTGCATTAACTAATGCTTTTAACGATTCAACTGCAAATTCGGGAGTTCCCATGAAAACAATACGCATAATATTATTTTTTATAGTATTCAAATTTAGCTATTTAAATTTCATTTTCAAGAAAATATTTTTCCGGAAAATTAACAAGATAAAGTTTTTCTGTTGCCCTTGTAAATGCAGTATACAGCCAACGTAAATATTCAATGTCCATCTGTTCCTGAGGTATATACCCTGCATCTAAAAATATATTTTTCCATTGTCCGCCTTGCGCTTTGTGACATGTAATTGCGTATGCAAATTTTACCTGAAGTGCATTGTAATATGGGTCAGCTTTTATTTTTTCACTTTTTTTTGCATACGAAGTTTCACCAGCATAATCTTCAAGTACACTATTGTATAAATTGTTAGATTGTTCCTTCGAAATTGAAGGTCCTTCAGATGCTAGTGCATCAAGCATTATTTTAACCCTTAACTCAAGATTTGAATAATCTATTAATTCTATTGTTGCTTCGCAAAACCTAAATCCATGCATTTCTTCAAATTTATGAATACGGCATATTTTTATTATATCTCCGTTAGCAATAAAATTTGTGGGTGCATCATCCGGAAGCCAACTGTAGCTATTTTTTACAACCATTAAATAATCGCCCTGCGAAATTTCTTCTTCTCTGTATAAAATCCGATTTCTTATGCCTTGATTATATTTGTTGGCTTGTTTATTTGATCGGCATACAACCATTGTTTCATCCATTCCATGTTTATCGTATGAGTCATTAATTTTTTCAAGAAAATCAATACCACTTAATCTTTCAACATCTTTAAGTTTTGTAGAAATTAGCAAGTCCTGGTTGTTTTCACTTTCAATTTTTTTTCGAATGCTTGTAGCATTTATTAGTATTCCCATGTCGGCTTCCTGTCTTACTACTTGTTTTAAAGTAGTTTTTGTTGCATTAATTCCAAAACTTTTAATCTCTTGTAAATCCAAAGCCGGACTTTGTACAATTCCAACAGGAGGAAGTTGGGCTGTATCGCCTATTAATATTAATTTACACTCTGGTTTACTGTAAACAAACTGTATTAAATCTTCTAGTAACCGACCTGAACCAAAGGTTGAGTTTTCAAATGATTGATTAGAAATCATTGAAGATTCATCTACAATAAAAACAGCATTTTTTTTATTATTGAAGTTTAAAACAAAGCTTCCTAATCCGCTATTATCTTTTTGTCGGTAAATACGTTTATGAATAGTAAAAGATGGTCTGTTACAATATCCCGAAATTACTTTTGCTGCTCTACCGGTTGGTGCCATTAGTTCGTATGGAATTTTCATTTCTTCCATAGTGTGAGCAAATGCTTTTATTAATGTGGTTTTGCCTGTTCCTGCATGTCCGTCGATAATTAATAGCTGATATTCAGAATTTGGAAGTATGAATTTGCTGAATTCTTTAATTGAATTTGATTGGTCAGTTGTTGGTTCATAACCTAAGTTTCGGGAAACAATATTGCATATATGATCAGTAAGCATTATTAATTATTCTGATTTTAGAATTTTACAAAAATACAAACAATGTCGATAAAGATTTATTTCTTTTCATATAATAGTATACTGAAAATTCTATTGGGAAATAATTTTTATGCTGATGTAAATAATTTTCAAAAAAAACTAACTTTGTAGTTAATGATAAACTGTAAATATCTTTATTGAAGTAATTTAATTGTAATATAGTTCTAAAATGTATATTATTTAAAATCGGGTGAGATAGAATGAAACAGATTTCACTAATTGATGAAACTTTTAATAGTTTAAATTCTGAGCATTACATAGTAACAGTTCAATTGTTGCCTGATAGTTTATCTTATGTGGTGTTTGACTCTGTAAGAAAGAAATATGTTTTATTGAAATATATTCCATATAACAATTTGGAAAATAATTATGGGGAGTTAAAGTCTATTGTAGAAAATGAACCATTTTTGAAATCGAAACTGGAGGGGATAAGAGCATTTATTTTTACTAAAGATGCTACTATTATTCCGGATTCTTTTTTACAAAAAGATAAAATTTCGCATTTTACTTCATTTAATTTTGGTGATTCTGATTATAGTGAGAATATGGTATGTAAGTCATCTTTTGAGTCAAATATTGCATTTTCTTTACCATCCCAAATAAATGAAGTTTTAAGATCAATAAATTGTAATACAGTTTACCCGCTTGCAACTACAGTGTTAACTGAAGCACATAAAGATTGTCTGCAAAAAGATAATTTATCAGGATTATACATTAATTTATTAAAAAATCATGTGCAAGTTGTTGTAATAAAGGATAGCAAACTTCAGCTTTTTAATATTTTTAATTATCAGACGGACGATGATTTTTGTTACTACATTCTTTATTTATTTGATTTATTTCAGTTTGATAAAGAAAAGGTTCCTGTAACAATTTCAGGTATAACTCAAAAGAATGATTCAAGAATTGTAAAGCTCGAACAGTTTTTAAAAAAGCTTCAATATTCTAAATCGAATTCAAAATTTGTTTATAGTTATAGATTTAACGAGATTCCCCAACATCATTTCTCTAATCTTTTTATAATGCCTTATGAGGATAATAAGTGGTAGTAGAAAAGGTAAGCATATTATTCCTCCAAAAGGATTAACAGCCAG
Source organism: Bacteroidia bacterium (assembly GCA_016218155.1). Classification (NCBI taxonomy): domain Bacteria; kingdom Pseudomonadati; phylum Bacteroidota; class Bacteroidia; species Bacteroidia bacterium. The sequence continues at coordinate 9,854 of JACREQ010000008.1, read as the reverse complement.
ACCCACAACAGACTTTGCAAAAGAAGGTTTGTTTAATATTTTAGATAATAAGATCAATTTTGAAGATAGCACAGTGCTTGATTTGTTTAGTGGAACTGGTAGCATAAGCTACGAGTTTGCTTCACGCGGAGCAAAATCTGTTGTCTCAATTGAAATTAATTCCAATCAGGTAGCATTTATTAGAAATGAAGCAGCCAAAATGGAATTAAATATAAAAGTTGTTCAGGCAAATGCTTTTTATTATTTAAAAAAGACTAAAATTAGCTTTGATATTATTTTTTGTGACCCACCTTATGATATATCAGGTATAGATCAAATACCTGATATTGTTTTTGATAACGAATTATTAAATAAGGATGGCTGGTTAGTTTTAGAACATTCAAAAAAATATAATTTCTCTGAACATAAGTATTTTAATGAAAGTAGAAATTATGGAAATGTTCATTTTACCTTTTTTACTGCAAAATAATTCCTATTAGATTTTGAAAAAATAATAATTTTACCTACTTTTGCACTCCTAATCAAAAAAGGTGCGGTAGTTCAGTTGGTTAGAATATCGGCCTGTCACGCCGAGGGTCGCGGGTTCGAGTCCCGTCCGCACCGCCAGAAAAAACTCCTTGAATTTCAAGGAGTTTTTTTGTTTAAGTAAAATTGATTTAATAGTGAATTTATTAAATGAAAAAAGACAAGCATTGTGCTTGTCTTTTTTCGTACCCCGGACCGGAATCGAACCGGTACGGCCTTTGGGGCCACAGGATTTTAAGTCCGCACTACAATAGCTCATTATCAGCAAAATCAGGTATTATATACTTGCATTTTGATACAAAATGGTGCATTTCTGCACCTTATTTCCGCACTCTATTCTGCACTTTTAAAATTATCCTTTTGAACATAAAAGGATATGGAATTGCTATGTTCAAATTAAAACAAAAATTGACGGATTTGACGGTAATGACTAAAAAAGTGACGGTTCAATTTTGGCTTTTGAAAAAATCAGAATCACCAATACTCACCATTAAAAATTAAAATTATGAAAACTACCAAAACCGTATTCATTGAATACAGCACATTCAGAAAGGGTCAACATTTTATAACTGTAGTTCATGTTGAAAAAGGAAAAAGACAAATCATAGGGCGAATATTTAAAGTGTATGACAAAGAGAATGAGAAATATGTTTATTACGCAAAAGACTGGATGGGAAATGACGTTTTTGTTGATACCAAAGAGTTGTATGCCCTAAAGCAAAATTTTATTGAATGCGGAAAAACAATGGCAATGTCAATTCCTGCAGGACCCAACCAAAAAGAACATGATGACTTTCCTTATTCTGAAAAAATCGGAAAGAAACAACCCAAAGAAAAATCATCAAGGGAAAATGAACTGAAACAAATTCGTGGAAAATCAAAACCAACAGAAAAAGACAAGGAAACTAAGGTCGAAAAAGAACACGATGAAAAGTTGGAAAACAAGCACGATGAAAAATACAAAAATGAACAGCCTGAAAAAAGCGAAAGAGAGCAGGAACTTGAACAAGTAAGGGAGCAAAACAATGACAGGGAAAACAATCAGGAAGTTGAGCAGGAAATAGACAGATAATAATTAATAATAACCATTAAAATCAAAATATCATGAAACAAAACTCAGTTACATTTTCAACAGGCAACATTCAAGACCCTGAACTAGAGAATATGTTGCAAAAAGGCTATGTCGTAATTAACGAATTAGCTGCCACAGACGGAAAATTCTATGGAAAAAAGAACCTGCCTGCTCCAAAAGGGGATGACTTTGTCCAGTATACAGGAGAAATTCGAACCAGATGCGAAAAACTCGCAACCGAAGCAAATCATTCCATACAACCTGATGCACATTTTAAAGATGCAGGTATAGAAGCTGAATTTCTAAAAGAAAAAGATAAAGTTCTTGAAAAGGAAATCAAGGAAAAGGAAGATCAGAACCAAATTGATGAACATGAATTAAGAAGTTTCAATCAAACATCATTACATACAAGAATACAATGGGCAATAATTTCAACCCTCATCATTAACATTGGCGAAACGCTTTTTAATACAAAAGCATTTCAGAAAACCGGAGAGAATATGTTGTTTGCTTTGATTATATCAATATGCATTTCCTTTGCTGTATTTATCTTTTCTCACTTGGTTCCATTTCTTTTCAAGGAAGCTAAGAATACTTTACAAAAACGATTTGTTATAATAGGTTCATTTTCTTTTATAACAATAGTTTTTACAGTTCTTGCCTTTTTAAGAACAAGCTACCTTGAAAGTCATGATGTACATATTAACCCATTCTTTTTTGTTGTTTTTAACTTGTTCTTATTTACTGTATCAACACTAGTATCTCACTTTGTTTTGCCATCATGGACTGAGATTAGGCAAAATTCAAAGAATATGAAAATCTATAAAACTATTAAGAAACGCAAAAAGGAAATCGAAGAATTAAAGGCAAAAAGAGAAAAAATTAAAGCAACAATTGCAGAACGGACACAAATGAGAATGCGTATAGCTCAACATGCCAATTATGCTGCAGACAGAATTCGAAAAATGTATTGGGAGTCAATAGAAGTATTTAAAGCTAATAATCTTAAATACCGGACTGATGGTTTAACACCAGATTGCTTCAAAAAACCACAACCCGAGCCGGATATAAAAGACTTCATCTATTCCGTGAATAATATAAGCAATAAAGGATAATTACAAATTCTCAATAATTAAAAAACAACAAAATGAAAACGATTATCACAATCTTAATATCAATTGCAATTATCACCTTAATAACAGGGTGTAATTCGCAAGAGCAAAGTACAACAGCTGTTGTACTTTTACACGATATAACAGATATACACATCGCCCAACCTGACACTCAGGAAATACTTTCCCTGTTCGATTTGCAAAACAAATGGAACGGGGGAATTTTCCAATTTAAAGAATTGACAGATGTAAGCTATAATCAAATAAAGCAAGCAAAGCTTGAACCTCAGAATAAATGGCTCGCAAATGAATTTGACAGAGAAAAAGAAATTAAGAAATTCACTAATGAAGTAGTGAAAATAATAAAGAATCGCTCAAGGTATAATGCAGAAAAAGCTAATTCAGCCATTTATTTCCCAATCGCAAATGAACTTAACAAGTTAAAAAATATTAAAGCCCAAAGGCATATTCTTGTTGTATACAGTAATTTAATGGAGAATGCGCCAGATTTATCTTTTTACAAAAGGGATGATTTTGAGAAATTAAAATCAAATCCTGAACAAATCATACGAATATTTGAAAAGCAAGAAACTTTGGAAACTTTAAATGGAATAGAAGTTTATTTTATCTATCAACCTACAGAAAATATTAGTGATCAGAAATTTCAAATAATATCCGGATTCTATAAAAAACTATTGGAAGATAAGGGAGCTAAAGTAAACATCTCTGCAAACCTATAAAAAGTCAAAACTAAAAAGTGAAAAGTTATGGAAACACTAAAGAAGATACTCTGGTATATGCTAAAACTGGTATGGAAGATATTTCTAATCCTCTTATGGGGAGCCTGTCGTTTGGCTGAATTAATTCTTCAACAATGCAACCAATTTCTGGATAAGATTATTAATAAACAAAAATAACAATTACCACAAATGATTATCGAACAATTTCTCACACTCATCATCAAATTACTCGAAAGTCTTTTCAAATTTATATTTGAATTGATAAAATTTGTTATTACTGCCATTCCTGAGAAGAAAGAAGGCTACAACGCAAAATTTGTCTGGTCAGGAACGCTCCTCTCAAGAAGACATAAGGGTTTTTGTCTGACAGGCATAAAAAACCTGTCTGTAAAAAACTCTTATCAAAATTCAATCATCATAGGAGGAACCGGAACAGGCAAATCAAGTGTAGTCCTTATTCCTTCCATATATTCAACATTAGGGAGCTTTGTTATACATGATCCTTCAGGAGAACTTTTTACAAAAACAGCAGGGTATTTAAAGCAAAAAGGGTATGAAATCAAAGTTTTGAATTTTGCTAACCCTGATAAATCTTCTAATTATAATCCTCTTGAAAGAGCAAAAAGTTCTTCTGAAATTCAGAAAGTAGCAACAATGCTTGTTGAAAATGCACTAGGCAGTAAGTCTAAAGATCCGTTTTGGACTATCCAGTCAACATCATTACTTTTTATGCTTATAACAATATTAAAAAGACAAGAATCTGAATTAACAAATCTATATAATGTAAGGCAATTGTTGAACAAACTCGGAGGTGACCCTGAATATGTAGATAACCTTTTCAGTAAATATGCAGATGATGCTTTGTTTGGAGAATACAAGTCATTTGTAAGTTACGATCAAAAGGTTGTAAGTGGAGTAATTGCAACTTGTAAAGCCGCTCTTCAAATATTCAATGATGAAGCAGTAGCACAAGTAACAGAATACGATAATATGAACTTTGAAGAATTCAGAAATAAGCCAACAGCATTGTTTATACAGAACTCAGTTGCCGATCAAAAGTATTACTCTGTTCTTACTTCCATATATTTTGAACAGTTCTTCGCTTATATACTCTCACGATTTCCGAAAGAAAATGAAAGTGATATCTTCTTATTAATTGATGAAGCTTCCTCTTTATATTTTCCGACTTTGCCACTGGCAGTTGCTAATGTTAGAAAACATCGATCAGGAATAATGTTGTTAGTTCAGGATTTTAGTCAGATAGTACACAGTTACGGAAAAGAAAATGCAGAAGGAATAAAATCCAACTGTTTTGCCAAAATGTATTTTACTGGAACCTCATTGGAAACCTCAAAAGAACTAGAACAAACTCTGGGTAAATTTCAATACCATGATGATAAGAAAAACAAAGTAGTACGAAGTTTAATGACAAATGATGAAATCCGTACTATGAAAGAAAATATGGCAATACTTATTTGCGGACATCATAAGCCTATTATGGCTAGATTAAAACCATATTATAAAAGATTAAAATACCGCAAATACAGTATGATTGAATCACCTGATATTACAATGCAGGACAATCAAACATTACACGATAACCTAGCAACTGATGAGTAGGAAGACCAAAAGCGGATTATGGGAATATCTTGAAAGAACAGGCATTCTTGAAAATGGTACGGATGAGGAGATCAAAGCCGTCAAGAAAGCCTACAGGAAAGAATATTTATTGAAATACAAACAAAAACAAAGAACACATAAACCGGAATTCAATGTTAATTTCTCAAACGAAAAAGGAGAATATAACAAAGTAAAGGAAGCAGCAAAAAAACATAATGTAACTATCACGTCATTTATACGAAAAGCAACCATTGCATACATCAATCAGAAATTTATTGTTCCTAACATTAATCAAATAGCAAAGTTAGAACAATTATTATCCCAATGTTTGAATGAAATTCAAAGTATAGTAAAAGTAAGAGACAGATATTTTTGGGAAAGAGACAAAAGACTGGAGAAAATTGAAAACAGAATAGAAAAATTGGAAATTGAAATCAATGAAGTTTTCAGAAACCCACCAAGGGAAGTTAAAAGTTAAAAAGTTTATTGTTTATAGTTCGTTGTTATTAAAAATACTCTAATTGTAAACAACAAACAAAGACATTAAACATTTTCATTAATGATAATCAAGATCAAATCATATAAGAGACCACAATACAAAAAACTACTTAATTATATGTTGCATGATGAAGGGCGACTTTTTAATAAAGAAAAAAGAAGCTTTGTAATTACCCATAACTTAAGAGGAAATAGCATTAACCAATGGGAAACACAATATATAGAAAACGAAACATTTAGATTAAGAAAAAGGAAAGACAGCGTATTATATACTCACGAGATTATTTCTTTTCACAAGGACGATGCGGAAAACATTTCTTTAGACAAGCTTGAACTTATGGCAAGGGCATATATTCAAATGCGAAAGATAAACGGAATGTTTGTCGCCATCCCACATTTTGACAAAGATCATTATCATATTCATATTTGTGCGTCGGGATTGGAATATCATACAGGAAAATCCCTGAGAATGACAAAAGTGGAATTTCAGAAGCTAAAAAAAGACATTCAGAATTATCAATTAGAACATTTTCCGGAACTCTCAAAATCTGTTGTCAGGCACAATAACAAAGTTAAAAGCAAAGAACAAGAACGAGGTCAAGACAAAAAACGAAGTAAAGAAAATAATGAAGTAACTAAAACCGAAAAAGAGTACCAATTTAAATTAAGAACAGGGAGAGCCACAGAAAAAGAACAAATCATTGGAATACTTAAAACATGTTATAAGGCTGCCGAATCCAAAGATGATTTCTTTAAAAAACTAAATGAATGTGGACTGAAAACATACATAAGAGGAGGAAAAATAACGGGAATAATTTTCGAAAATCATAAGTTTCGTTTGAGCCGGATAGGCTTTACAGAAGAGAGATTGGAAGAACTAAACAGAACATTTAAAAGAGGAACTGAGATAAATAAAACAAGGGAAGTAAAAGATAGAAATGAAAAAGATAAAAACATTAGTCGTAACCTATAACAATTATCAATAAAAATATTAATATGCAAAACATAAAACCTATACACAACCCAAAACCAACGGATGTCTATGAAATTGTTACTAATCGTATCATTGAACATCTTGAGAATGGAGTAATACCATGGCAAAAACCATGGACTGATGCAGGGCATCCGAAAAATCTTATTACCGGGAAAGATTACAGGGGAATCAATGTCTGGCTATTATCAACCCTGAATTATGCGCAAAATTATTTTCTCACTTTTAAACAAGTTAAAGAATTAGGAGGTACAGTAAAGAAAGGTGAAAAATCACAGGAAGTAATATTTTGGAAATGGTTGGAGAAAGAAAATGAAGCAGATGGAAAAACAAAGAAGATTCCATTACTGAAATATTACAATGTCTTCAATATTGACCAGTGTGATGGAATACCAATTGAGAAAATACCGCCAAAAATTGAAAGACAAAATGATCCAATTGAAACCTGTGAAAAGATAATTAATGAAATGCCAAAGCGACCAGATATTAGAACTAAAGAACAACAGGCATATTATCATAAAATAGAAGACTATATAAATATGCCAAAAACTGAATCATTTGTTAGCAGTGAAAGTTATTATGGGGCATTATTTCATGAACTGGTGCATAGCACAGGACATCAAGAAAGATTAGACAGAAGAGAATTAACACAGAGCAAAGGATTCAAAACAAATGACTATGCTGTAGAAGAATTAACAGCTGAAATGGGAGCTTCATACCTAAAATCTTTTGCAGGAATACCCATTGAACAACTTGAAAATAATGCAGCCTATATACAAGGTTGGTTGGAAAGATTAAAGAAAGATAAAAAATTTATAGTTTATGCAAGCGCACAAGCTCAGAAGGCAACGGATTATATTCTTAATGTTAGGAATGAAGAAAGGGAATTGATTTTGGAGAATGACTTGACTGACAGTCAAAAAAAAATAGAAGAGAGGGAAACTGAAATGTGGAATACGAGAAAAAATGTAGAAAAACAAATAGTTGGGATGAAAAGATGAACTTATTTAATAAGTAAAAAGGTTATTTAAAAATTGAAAGGTACAAGTAATTAGATAATAAAAAGGACATTCATGATAAATGTCCTTTGTTTACACAATAATATACTAAATATCATTATCTTACAATAATTTCAGCAGCTCTTGATTGAGCATTTGCCTCAATATTTAGATATTCGTCTCTTGTTTTTTCGACACTATTATTCATTAATTCCATCTCTTTTGAGAATTGCTCTTTCGGAATAATAGTAGCTTTTCCTTGTGTTTTTAATTTTGCTATTACTTCTTGGAATTTGTCTATTTTAGATTCCATTTTTTTGCCTCCTTAAAGGGGGACTTGTTTTTTAGTTTTTAAGGTTTTGATATATTATAAATTCAGTTAAAGGCATTTGTTGTGGTGGTTGTGGTTCATTTGTTATTGGATCAAAGAAAAATAATTGATCATCATAAGCTGCAATAATTAATGGCTTTAAGTCTTTTTTATTCGCGCCTGTTGCATCTAATAAAATTATTCCTTTCGCTTTTTCTGGTTTTTGACTAAAGGAGTCTTTCGTGCCAACTTCAGTTATCCAAATAAATTTAGGCATTGCTATACTCAAAATTATTTCTCTTAAATCTTCTTGCATATTGGATTTTAATGCTAACCAATCTTTAAAAGAACGGGTTGAGGCCAAATAGAATCTTAGTGCAACAGTACTATTATCAACCATTTTCCATGGACTTAAACTAATTAAGTCATATACAAAATTTTTTGCTTCAAATGCATCAAGATATATTTTGGGATATAGCGGAACAACAATATACTCAATTCTATAATTATGAAATACTGTGTTCTTGTAATATTGGCAAGGATTGTCAAAATACGAAGATTGATATGGGGGGTAGTTATCATCTATAATTATAAACTTCTTTTTAATATAATCTAAATCATAAACTTTAATATTATTGAGAGTCTTCGGTACGTTTAATTGATCAAAGTGGGTTTTTTCTAAATTTTCATGTCCGATACATAATACAGCATGCCCAGCACCCTGTGATTTGTGAAGTATTAAAATTAATGGTATTCCACTTTCAATATATGTGCTAGAAATAACAGGAAAATCAGGCCACATATTTCCATTATAGTCTCTTGATGAATATATTTTACTTCCAAATCCAAATTCTTTTAATGCAGAAGATATTTGTCTTACATTTAAACCAATAGAAGGCAATTGTCTCTCAAATGCTACCTTACTAAGAACATTAGTTATTTGAGAAGGTAAAATAGTTTTATATTCAGGATATTCTGTTCCGAAATATTCTAAACATGACCATATTGTTGTTTCTGCACAAGTAATAGTTTCTGTGTCTTGAGAAGAATGAGGAAATCCTCTAACTTTCATTTTTACATAATTTACTGTTGTTTTAACATTAATCAGACGACTTTTAAAAGAATTCTTTTTAAAAGCTTCCGGTGTAATTACACTTCTACCTATGATTGATGGAGGTGTTGGTCTGATAACAATAAATCCTAAAAATTTATTTTTTAGTTCATCTATAGTACTATTATCTCTAAAATCATTAAATTTTATTTCAGAATTAAAAAGCGAAATTCTAATACAATCTTTTTTATCATGATTTAGTTTAGATGAGAAATAATTATAATAACTATCCCTATATACTTTATCAACATATGGGCTTTCTATAAATACCCATATTCCATCATTTAGTGCTTCAATGTATGGATGATAACGATCTTTTACAAGTCGTTCAGCTGTTTGACGAGGTATTACAAAATCGCTAACAAGCATTTCGGTTAAAATGCTTACTGAATTAATAAGGCTTGCTATGTTATAAATAATATTCAATATAAAACTAGACTAGACAAATTCATATGTCGAGGAACATTTTAATATATAATATCATTTTTAAAATGAAATACATACAGCAAGAGTGGAAAACTATTATGCATAGTTATAGAAAAAATATTTATTTTAAACAATTGCAAATAAAATTTATTAACTTTTTAAAGTTAAGTAAAATTAAAAGTGTGCAAAGATATGAAAATTAATGATATGCTAAATAAAAAAAATAATAAAAAATTTTCTGATCCTCGTATTTCAATTGCCTTATTATCAACTGTTCATATAATAAAAATAAAAATAAGTATATTGAATGAGGAATGAAAAATATTTTAAAATGGAAATAAAATAAAAGTGTTTACTTATCGATTAAGTATAAAAAATAGAGTTTAAAGTTTAAGTAATAATAATTTCATACTTTTGTTTTAAACTATCGATAACTCAATATTATCTATTA